>NZ_FORX01000023.1 GCF_900114115.1 Desulfomicrobium apsheronum
CGACTTCTTATTTAAAGCCAGACTATCCGGTATTAGCTCCACTTTCGCGAAGTTATCCCAAATCCAAGGGTAGATTACCCACGCGTTACTCACCCGTGCGCCACTCTACTCAGGGCCGAAGCCCCTTTCTCGTACGACTTGCATGTGTTAGGCACGCCGCCAGCGTTCATTCTGAGCCAGAATCAAACTCTCCAGTTACGTATAACTAAAGGCAACCTTGTTGCCTATAAAACCTTATCTAAATCAGTTCTATTTGCTCCAACTCGCTATTTATTTGTCAAAGATCCTTTAGCCTTCCGGCAAGAGGAAACGTCTCTATCGATTCCCTCATCCACCGTCAAGAACTTTCTTTTTCTTTTTTCAATTCAACCCGCGAAATTCAATCCGCAAAGGCTGGTGACTTTCGTCTCTTGCGTTGCTGTTCCGCAGCGCAGAAAGAGGCTTCTATGTGGGAGGCACCCAGTTGTCAACGAAAATCTGAAATTAATTTTATATTATTTAATTTCAATCGGTTAAACCAATCAAAACTCCAGATGCCTAGGCGTTCTGGGGAACGGGATGACGTCGCGGATATTGGCGATGCCCGTAACCAGCATCAGCAGCCTCTCAAAACCCATTCCGAATCCGGCGTGGGGCACCGATCCAAATCGGCGCAGGTCCAGATACCACCAGTATTCTTCCTTGGGCAGTCCGAGTTCCTCGATGCGCCGCTCAAGCACGGACAATCGCTCCTCCCTGGCGCTGCCGCCGATGAGCTCCCCGATACGCGGGACAAGCACGTCCATGGCTCCGACGGTTTTACCATCATCATTGAGCCTCATATAGAAGGCCTTGATCTCTTTGGGATAGTCAAAAACAATGACCGGCTGCTTAAAATGATCTTCGGTCAGATACCGCTCATGCTCGGTCTGCAGATCGGTTCCGAAATCCACCGGGAACTCGAAAGTGCGCGGAGCGTTCTTGAGGATGGTCACCGCCTCCGCGTAAGGCAGACGAATGAAGGGCTTCTCGACAATGTTGTCGAGGGTAGCAAACAATCCCTTGTCAACGAAATTACCGAAAAGCTCCAGGTCGTCGCGGCAGTTGTCCAGCAAATGGGTGATCAGCCATTTGATGCAGTCCTCGCCCAGATCCATGTTATCGCCCAGGTCGGCAAAGGCCATCTCCGGTTCGATCATCCAGAACTCGGCGGCATGTTTGGGCGTATTGGAATTTTCGGCCCGAAAGGTCGGTCCGAAGGTATAGACCCTCCCCAGTGCGCAAGCCAGATTTTCGGCCGCCAACTGACCCGACACGGTCAGCGAGGCTTCCTTGCCGAAGAAGTCCTGCTCGAAATCCGCCTTGCCGTTTTTCTTGGGCACGTTGGCCAGATCAAAAGTGGTGATCTGGAACATTTCCCCGGCGCCCTCGCAGTCCGAGCCCGTGATGATCGGCGCGTGCACATGAAAAAAACCCTGCTCGCGGAAAAACTGATGCACGCCAAAAGACAGCTCGGCCCGAATCCGGTTCAGGGCGCCGTACTTGTTCGTGCGGGGTCTCAGATGAGCGATGGTACGTAGATACTCGTCCGTGTGCCGTTTCTTCTGCAGTGGATAGGAGGCGTCCGCTTCACCCAGGACCTCAAGGCTTTGAACCTTCAGTTCCCATTTCTGTCCCTGTCCGGGCGATTCCACCAGGGCTCCGCTCAGGCTGACCGCGGCGCCCGTGCCAACGCGGTCCATGAGTTCAAAACCGGATGCGTCGGTAGCGACGATGGCCTGCAGATTCTTCAGGCAGGAGCCGTCGTTGATCTCCAAGAAAACGAACTCCTTGCTCTCGCGTTTGGTTCGCACCCAGCCCTTGACCACAAGGGATTCAACTTCCGCCTCGGACAACAAGAGATCGGCCACTCTGATATTTTTCATTTTTCCTCTCAGATATTCGTCGGCTAGAGCATGTCCATGGGATCAAGGTCCACGGAAATGCGCACGTTTTTTTCCCCAGCCAGCATTTTTCTCATCTCGGCGCAAACACCCCGGATTGCCGGCCAGGAATCGGCCTTGAGCAAACATTGAAATCTTTTTCGCCCGCGAAGCACGGCCAGCGGCGCCGGGGCGGGACCCAGGACCCGGACCCCGGCCGCAGGGCACACGGCTCGGATGCGGCCGGCAAAGGCGTTTATGAGCTCCGCATCCGGCTGATCAAAGGGAAGCGAGATCCGCACCAGGGCAAGCTTGACAAAGGGCGGATACCCCATGACCTGCCGCAGGGCGATCTCCCGCGCGAAAAAACCCTCGTAATCGTTCTCGCGCACGAACTGCCAGCAATAGTGCCCCGGATTGCGGGTCTGGATGAGCACCCGGCCGTTCTTTTCTCCGCGGCCTGCGCGTCCCGCGACCTGCACCAGCATCTGGAACGATCGTTCCGTAGCCCTGTAATCCGGAAGATTCAAGCCCAGATCGCCGTCCACGACCACCACCAATGTCACGCCGGGAAAATGGTGCCCCTTGCTGAGCATCTGTGTGCCGACCAGAATCTGGGCCTCCTGCCGGGCAAATGCCGCCAGGGTATCCTGCATCGAACCGGCGCGACGCGAAGTGTCCCTGTCCAGACGCAAGATTTTCGTATCCCGCGGCAGGTCGTCACGCAAAAATTCTTCGAGCCGCTCCGTGCCCGATCCCAGCGGCAGAAATTCATTGCCCTTGCACCCGGGGCAGGACAACGGGAAAAGCAAGGAATACCCGCAATAGTGGCACAGCAACAGCTCGCGTCGTTTGTGCAGGGTCATCGACACCTGGCAATGCGGACACTTGACGGGTTCGGAGCAGGTTTCGCAATACAGCACGGGTGCGTACCCACGCCGATTGTGCAGGATGATGACCTGCTCCCCGGCGTGGACGGCCGCAACCAACGCGTCGCGCACCGATGTTGCGAAGGGGCCGTGTTCCGGCGGTTCCACGCGCAGATCAACCAGCCTGACCTCCGGCAGTCGGGCCTCGCCCACCCGGTTTGGCAGGCGCTTCAGGGCGATGCCGCCATTTCTGGCCGCGTGAAAGACTTTCACGTCGGGTGTGGCCGAGCCCATGAGCAACAGCCCGCCGCTACGGGTGATCCGGCCGTATGCCAATTCACGGGCCTGATAAATGAGCCCTTCGTCCTGTTTGAAGGACGCGTCATGCTCTTCGTCCAGAATGACAAGCCCGGGTTCGATGGGCAAAAAAAGGCTGGAACGCGTGCCAACGACAATGCTGGCAGACGCTTGCCCGGCCAATTCCATGAAGGTTCTTTGCCGCTCGCTCGGGCTCAGGTAGCCGTGAAACAGCCGCACTCTGGCCTCTGGCAAGGCCTCGCGCACATCCCGGTAGAGCTTGAGGGCAATGCCCACCTCCGGAGCCAGAAGCATGACATGTTTGCCAAGGCAAAGGCAGCGCCTGGCCAACTCCAGATAGACCGCCGTCTTACCGCTTCCGGTCACCCCGAAAAGCAGCGCTGAGCGCGGGGTGTGGTCTGTCAACAGTTCCCAGAAACCTTCCACGGCCTGCTGCTGCTCGTCCGTCAGGCTGAATGTTTCGGCTGCAGGAGCGCAGACCTCGTCCGGTTCAAAGTGAGACTCAACCTCCCGGACAAGTCCCTTCTGAAGAAGAACGCGCAGGGGCTGGGACACATTCTTTCCAAAATGCCCGTTCAGGGTCTTGGCAGATGAGACGCCGTGCACGTCCAGATAGCGCAGCACCTCAAGCTGGGCGGTCGCCTGCGGACGCACCGGCCACGGCGGTTCCGTGGTCAGGGAAAAAAGCCGCTCCTGCCTGCGCGTGCAGATATGAGGCGCAAACTGGCCCGCCATCCAGTCCCGGGACAGGCCTGCACGCGCATCTCCCTCCGCCAAATCACCAAGCCGTACGGCCACACCCTCACGGGTCTTAAACAAGGGCAAGTCGCGGAGGGCTGCAGGCAGCACGCGCGCCAGGATCTTGCCTGCGGCATCCATCTGGCGAATGGAGAGATCCCGGATGAAATCAAGATACCCGGCGCTGAAAAAAGGGGTTCTGTCCACGGGCCAGAGCACGTCCTTGCAGACGCAGCCCTCGGGCTCGGCCACATTGGCGTCCGTAAGTATGCCAACCCGGAACGACTTGCCCAGGGGCACGACGACACGGCCCCCCACATGCCACATCTGCCGAGGCAGATCTTCGGGCATGGAATAGGCCAGCACGCTGTAAGGCGAGGAAAGAAGAAGGACGGAACAGAATTCGCGCATAGGCTCCTAAAAAAAGGGAACGGGTTGCCCCGTCCCCTTGGTATGGACCGGCAGGACTCTAGCGAGAAGGCGGAATGAGATCACGCAGGCGGGCAATGAGATCGTAACGCAGATCCTCGTCCTGGAGCGCAAAATAGATGTTGGCGGTCAGGTAATCGACCCAGTCGCCGACATCGAAACGCTGTCCGCGCAGTTTCACCGCCAAAAGCCGGTTGTCGCGTGCCATGGACTGCAAGGCGTCGGTGAGCTGGATTTCACCGGTGCCGTCCGGTTTCACCCCTTCCAGATGATCGAATATTTCCGGGGTCAGCACATACCGGCCGACCAGCGCCAACCTGGACGGCGCGCTTTCAATGGAGGGTTTTTCCTTGACCCCGCGAATCCTGTAAAGCCCCGGCGCAAACTCCTCGGCGTCGATGATGCCGTATTTACTGACCTTGTCGCGGGGGACTTCCATCACTCCGACCACGGGCATGCGCTCGTTCTTCCAGACCTCAAGCAGCTGGTTGATGCCGGGATCGCGGTTGAACATGAGATCGTCCCCGACCATGACCGCGAAGGGCTCGTCCTTGATGACCTCGCGGGCGCACAGCACCGCATGGCCAAGGCCCAGCTGCTCCTTCTGGCGCACGACGATGATGTTGGCCATCATGGCGACCTTGCGCACTTCGGCGAGCAGGTCCAGCTGTCCCTTGCGCTCCAGCAGTTGCTCAAGGGCCAGGTTGTAGTCGAAGTGATCCTCGATAATGCGCTTGTTCTGGTTGTTGACGAAAACCACATCCGACAGGCCGGAAGCGATTGCTTCTTCCACTATATATTGAATGGAAGGCTTTCGGAACACCGGAAGAATTTCCTTGGGCACATTTTTGGTCGCCGGAAGAGATCTGGTTCCCCATCCTGCCACCGGAATGACAACTTTACGTACCTGCATGCATCGCTCCTTTTTTTATCCCACAAAGAAGAAGGTTGTCCCTTGCTTCTAAAAAATCTCTTGCCTTCAGGCCAGGCCGGCTTCAACGGCCTCAGTCAGGCTCGCGCACAGTTCGTCCACAAGGGCTTGGTCCTGCGCCTCGACCATGATCCGGGCCAGGGTTTCCGTGCCGGAATAACGCAGCAGCACGCGCCCTGTGCGTCCCAGCCTGTCTTCGGCATGCCGGACCGCATCCTTGATGATCGGGACCGTGTCGAAGGGCACTTTTTTCTTCACCTTCAGGTTCACGAGCTTTTGCGGATACGGGGTCAGCAGTCCGGCGATCTCGGAGATGGGCTTCTGCCTGCCGACCATGATGCTCAAAAGCTGAAGGGCCGCCAACGTGCCGTCACCGGTGGTCGAATGCTTCATGAAGACCAGATGCCCGGATTGTTCTCCGCCCAGAACATAACCGCCCTTGCGCATTTCCTCAACGACGTATCTGTCTCCGACCTTGGTTCTGAGCAGCCGTCCGCCGCGCTCCTGCATGAAAACTTCAAGGGCCATGTTGCTCATGACCGTGGATACCAGGGTGTTCCCGGCAAGAGCGCCCTGCGCCATCATTTCGTCCGCGCACACGGCCATGATCTGATCGCCGTCCAGAATGGCGCCATATTCGTCGACGACGATGAGCCGATCCGCGTCCCCGTCCAGGGCCAGGCCGATGTCCGCCCTGTGTTCGCGGACCTTGGCAGCGAGCACTTCGGGATGCAGGGAACCGCAGCCTTTGTTGATATTGAGCCCGTCCGGCTCGATGCCAAGGGTGATGACCCTGGCTCCGAGCTCTTCGAAAATCAGCGGCGCCACGCGGTAGGCCGCGCCATGTGCGCAATCAAGGACGATCGTAAGGCCGTCGAGGGTCATGCCCGCCGGAAAACTGTGCTTGAGTTCGACGATATAGCGCCCGGGGCTGTCCTGGATTTTCCTGGCTCGCCCGACCTGATCGTGATCGGGGGATTTCCAGACAAAATCCGGGCTGGTCACCATGGCGGCTATTTCGTCTTCCACGCTGTCGGCCAGCTTGAAACCGTCCTTGTCGAAAAATTTAATGCCGTTGTCCATGTACGGATTGTGCGAGGCCGAAATGACCACGCCCAGATCGGCGCGCATGTTGCGGGTCAGAAAGCTGATGGCCGGCGTGGGCAGGGGCCCAACCAGAAAAACATCCATCCCGGCCGCGCAGAAGCCCGAGGTCAGCGCCGATTCGAAGACATACCCCGAGAGCCTGGTGTCCTTGCCGATGACGACCCGGTGGCGCTTGTTTCCGTTTCTGAAATACTGTCCGGCGGCAAGCCCGAGACGCAGCACCAGCTCCGGCTGCATGGGGTGGCTGTTGACCCGCCCGCGAATTCCATCAGTTCCAAAAAGTCTGCCCATCCATCCTCCAATTACGGAACAAATTCATCGTTGCGCTGCACCACTATCTCGATTTCCTCTGGCTTGGCTTCCAGAATGCTCACGCCTTCGGGAAAACGGGGCACAGGAGCGATCACGCTCTGCCCGATGGCCGGATTCGAGCCGGGGTCGATCATCAGGTGCAGGCTTTCGCGCCAATCCTTGTCCTTCAAAAGCCGCACCGGAATCTCAAGCTTGATGCGCACGAACTTGGGTTCGAACGTATAGCTGAAAGTTTCGTAGCGCACCGGCTCCAGATTCATCTTGACCCAAAGCTCCTGGGTCGTGAGGCCGAACTGCAATTCGTAGCTGACCGAAGATACCGGGGTGCGCACATCCTTGGGCATGAGCAGGCGCGCCCGCCCCGAGGCGGTAAGACTCTCGTCGGGCGGGACCTGTACCAGGGCCGTCGGGATGCTGTTCAACGATTCGAGCGAGCTTGCAAAACCCGTGATCGTGACCGTATCGGGAAAAACGGTGGCATTCCTGAACTGTACGTCATCCCCGGGGAGACCCGCCCAGTCGAGCTTCACGGGCACAGTCTTGGAGACCACGACATCGGCCACGAGTTCAAGTCGCGTAGGGCTGATCTCCACGACCTCCACGGCCGAGGTGATGGTCATGCTTTCGGGCACCAGCGGAATGACGTTGGTTCCGACATTGATCTTGCCCAGGTCCAGCTTGTAGGCCAAACGGCCGACGTTCAGGGAGCGGACCTGGTTGCTTGTGCCCCGGATGCGCACCTGAAGCTTGCTGACCAGACCGGAGGTGATCTCCATGCGTGGAGGCAGATTAACGAACTCAAGGGGCACCTCAAGCCACGTCTCGACCTTTTCCTGGCCGGACACCACATACCAGCATGCCAGGGCCAGCAGGATGGCCAGAACTCTGTATTGCCAATTATTCCACATTATTTCCTCAACGCAGCGGCAAGGACTTTTTTCAGTCGAACTTCATTCAAGCTGCTGGTGATCCGACCTCCCACAGCCAGGGAAATGCTGCCTCTCTCTTCGGACACGATCAGCGCCACGGCGTCCGTTTCCTCAGTCACGCCGATGGCGGCGCGATGCCGGGTACCCAGGGACGACTCGTGCTTGAGACCGACGGCCAAAGGCAAAATGCACGCCGCCGCCTCTATCCGATTATCGCGGATGATGACGGCCCCGTCATGCAACGGCGTATCGGGATGAAAAATCGTCAGCAGCAAATCCTTGCTGAACGCGGCATGCAGCTCGATGCCCCCCGAAACCACATCTCCCATGGGGATGTTGCGCTCAATGACGATAAGCGCGCCGGTCTTGTTCTTGGCCATGTGCACCAGGGCCAGGATCAGCTCGTCCAGAACGGCGGTCTGCACCGAATCCTTCTTGAAGATGGTGGTCGCGCCCATGACCGCCAGCGCCTTGCGGATATCACGCCTGAAAAGGATGATGACCACAAGGAAGATGGATCCCAGAAAATTTCCCAGCAGCCAGTTCAGGGTGTACAATCCGAACTGGCCGGCGGCAAAATACGTCACGATGATGAGCAAAAGCCCGTAGATTACCGAGACTGCCCGGGTGCCCTTGATCAGCAGGATTATCCGGAAAAAAATATAGCCCACGAGCAGGATATCGAGAATATCCCGCCAGTTGATCTGCAGATTGCCAACGGTGAAACTCAGCACCCCTGTTCTCCCGAAGTTCCCTTCCCCAGCATGTGGGCGACGGCCAGACCGTCACGCATGTCGCGCACCTCATGCACCCGGTGGATGCGCACTCCCCTCTCGTGGAGCGCGACGGTTGCGGCCAGCGTGGCCGCGTTGCGCTCCCGCCCCTGTCGGCCAAGCAGCTCTCCCCATAGGGATTTATTGGAAAGCGCCATGTACACAGGTCGGCCGAATTCAAATAATTTACAGATATTTTTCAATATTTCAAGATTATGTTCAACAGTCTTGCCAAATCCGATGCCGGGATCAAGGACAATTCGGGATTCGGGAACCCCCGAACGCGCAAGAATCTCAAGTTTCGCGGTAAAAAAACGCATGATTTCGGCCATCACGTCATCATACTGGGGCGCGACCTGCATGGTTCGAGGGCGACCGAGGCTGTGCATGAGTACGTAGCCCGGATGAAAATCGCGCACGACCTGCAAAAGCTCCGGGTCCGCCTCCATGGCCGAGACGTCATTGAGGATCAGGGCTCCGGCCTCCAGACACGCCCGGGCCACGGAGGCCTTGGTGGTGTCCACGGACAGGACGGCGTCCGGCCTGGCCGCGAGGATTCCCTGCACGACCGGCAATACTCGGGCCAGCTCCGTGTTCCCTGAAACCGGTTCGGAAAAAGGGCGGGTGCTCTCTCCGCCTATGTCCAGGATGTCCGCCCCCTCATCAAGGAGGGCGAGGCCTTTGGCCACGGCGGCGTCCGGATCGGCGGCCTGCCCGCCATCATAAAAGGAATCGGGCGTCACGTTCAGGATGCCCACAACAAAAAAGGGGGCAGGACCCAAGGTCCTCCCCCTGCACAAATCCCAGGAGACCGTGTCCAATCTCTCCGGGGTCATGGTTTATTCTCCCGCCTTGTCGCCACTGTTCTCCTCATCCAGGGTGAACCCTTCTTCCGGGGCGTCTCCTTCGGCGGCCGGAGCCTCCGGCGCGACCGACGGCTTAATGCCGTTCTGAACCGGTGCCAGGGTCTCTCCATTGATGATCCTGCTGACTTCCATGCCGGTCAGGGTTTCACGGTCGATGAGCGCCAGGGACAGGGAGTGCAGCAACTCGAGGTTGTCCTGCAGGATGGTCTTGGCGCGGTTGTATGCGTCGCCCAGAATCCGCTTGACCTCGAGATCGATAAGCTTGGCCGTCTCATCGCTGTAGTCCTTGATGTGGGCCATGTCGCGACCCAAAAAGACCTCGTCGTCCTTCTTGCCCAGCGCCATGGGACCGAACTCCTCGCTCATGCCCCACTCGCAGACCATGCGTCTGGCCATGGCCGTGGCACGCTCGATATCGTTGCCTGCGCCGGTGGTAATGGAGTTGAAGACCAGCTCCTCCGCGGCCCGGCCGCCGAACAGCACGGCCAGGTTGTTCTGCAGGTACGTTTTGGAATACGTGTGCCGATCGTCCACGGGCAACTGCATGGTCACGCCCAGCGCCCGACCGCGAGGAATGATGGACACCTTGTGAATGGGATCCGTGCCGGGCAGGAACTGTGCGACCAGAGTATGACCGGCCTCGTGGTAGGCAGTGGTTTTCTTCTCTTCGTCACTCAAAATCATGGAGCGTCTTTCCTTGCCCATCATGACCTTGTCCTTGGCTTCCTCGAAGTCAATCATGGTGACCAGATCCTGGCTCAGCTTGGCGGCATGCAAGGCCGCTTCATTGACGAGGTTTTCGAGATCAGCGCCGGAAAAGCCGGGGGTTCCGCGAGCCAGCACTTCCAGATCAACTTCCTTGGACAGGGGGGTCTTGCGGGTATGCACTTCAAGGATGCGCTTGCGGCCCCGCAAATCCGGATTGGGCACCACGACCTGGCGGTCGAAACGACCGGGACGCAGCAGGGCCGGATCAAGCACGTCGGGCCGGTTGGTGGCCGCGATCAGGATGACGCCTTCGTTTGATTCGAAACCGTCCATCTCCACGAGCATGGCGTTCAAGGTCTGCTCGCGCTCATCATGTCCGCCGCCAAGACCTGCGCCACGCTGACGGCCCACCGCATCGATTTCGTCGATGAAGATAAGGCACGGGGCGTTCTTCTTGCCCTGGATGAACAGATCGCGCACCCGGGCGGCGCCGACACCCACGAACATCTCAACGAAATCGGAACCCGAAATGGAGAAAAAGGGGACTCCGGCCTCGCCGGCCACGGCCCTGGCCAGCAGGGTCTTGCCCGTTCCGGGGCCTCCGACCAGCAGCACGCCCTTGGGGATGCGTCCGCCGAGCCGTGTAAATTTCTTGGGATTGCTCAGGAAGTCGACAATCTCCTGCAGCTCGTCCTTGGCTTCATCCACGCCGGCCACATCCGCGAAAGTCACCTTGGTCTCTTCCTGGCTGACCATCTTGGCCCGCGATCTGCCAAAGGACATTGCCTTGCCGCCGCCACCCTGCATCTGTCGCATGAAAAAAATCCACACGCCGATCAGGAGCAGCATCGGGAACCAGGAGATGAGCACGGTCATGTACCAAGGGGCCTCTTCCTGTGGTTCGGCCTTGACCTGCACGTTGTTCTTGACCAGCGTGTCGACCAGGGTCGGATCATCAGGGGTGTAAGATGTGAACCGCTGGTCATTGGCCAGGACTCCAGAGATGCGGGAACCCTGAATCTTGACGCTGACCACCTCGCCCTGACGAACTTTGGCCAGAAATTGCGTGTAATTGAGGTCATTGGGCGATACCGGCGGCTGATTGAACAGATTGAACAGAACAATCATCACCATGCAGATCCCGGCCCAGAGAACCAGATTCTTGGAAAAACTATTCAAGTGAAAAAACCTCCATAAGCCGAGTTGGGAAGAGTTCCTCCCACTGGCCATTTTGCTTCACATAACGCACGAATCCGAAGCTGAACAAGGAATCATTGTTAAGGTCAGTTTGCAGAATGACAAGAAAATTTTCATCAAAAAAAAGCTTTTTTAAAAGGTTCCCGGAAAAACTTGATCATTGCCGAGGGCATTGATAGATACGTTCCTCCTTGAGGGGGAAGCGTATCGTCACCGGTGTGGCGCCCGGTCTTCAAAACCGGTGGAAGGTCGAGAGGTCTTCGGTAGGTTCGACTCCTATACGCTTCCGCCAAGGATCTCATCAACTCCCCCCAGCCTTTCTGTACCCCCGCTTTCATTTTTCAGTGTCTCAACTCAAAATCATTGCCGTCCGTCATTTCATATCGACCGGCAAAACCGCCCAGGCTGCGCGCTTGCCGACGTCCAGACTTCCGAGATCCGCGTCAATTCCAAGCAACCGGGCCGGGTTGCGGGTCGCCAGTGCCAGAAGATCGGACAGGGACGCCGACGCAGGCAGTAACGTCCGCACAACGCGCAACTCCTGCCACAAGTCTAGATCAGGAACCGACGCCAAGGAATCGGTGCCCAGGCACAAAGGGACTTTCGCGGCATGCAGCGCGGCCACCGGTGCCTCCCCTACCCCGATCCATCTGTTGCTGCGCGGACACAGACAGACGCTGGCTCCGCTTGCAGCCAGGATCTGGACATCGTGTTCATCGATTTGAACACAATGCACGGCCAGGGTGAGTTCGTCCAGAAGACCCAGTTCGCGTGCAAACCCCACGGCGCTCACTCCCGGCGCGGCAAAACCCCGGGGCAGGATGCGGCGGGCGCGCAGAAAATCGGCGAATTCGCCGCTGCCGCTTTTGAAAAGTTCATTCTCGCCGGGCGCTTCGGCCAGATGCAGGCAAAAGGGAAGCGCGAGAGATTCGCACCATTGCTTGATGCTCCGGGCCAGCCCCTGATCCGTGGAATACAACGAGTGCACTCCCGGACTCCAGGCCCCGGGCAGGTCCTTCGGCTTGAACTCCCGACCGCGACCCGAAAATTCCTGGAACAGAAAGCCGTCGAGCCCCTGGCTGTCCAGAACGCGCCGCACCATATCGAACTCGCGGCCGACCACATCGGCCACATGGCAGGTCCCGCTGGCCCGTGCCTCGTCCACGGCCCTCTTTAAGGCCGCTTCCGTCACCCTGCTTTCGCGCATAGCGGCAAAAAGAGCGTCCGCCCAGCCCGCAAAGCCCAAACCGGCCGGCACCCGCCCTGCCAGATGCGACAATTCCAGATGGGCATGAGCGTTGATGAGGCCGGGCACCAGCGTCACAGCCCCCAGATCGCGGGGAACGCCATCACCCGCCACCTCGCGCCAAGCTCCCAACGCCAAGATGCGCCCTTCCCGGACCAGGATCCCTCCATCCAAGATCTCGGGGCAGTCCGGATTCATGGTCAGGATGCGCGCAGCCCGGAAAGCTTCGTTCATGCCCGGTCACCTGGCGGATCAAACGATGCATAAAAAAAGAGGCGGCAAGGCCGCCTCTTTTCAAAACTGCGCAAAGCGGCACTATTCATAAATCTTGTCAGCGGTCTCTTTGACTTCTTTAGGTACGGCCACGCCGATCTTCTTCGCGGCCCCGAGATTGAGGTGCAGTATCAACTCCTGCTGGGTTTCAACGGGAGTTTCCGAAGGAAACGAGCCATCAACCAGAATGCGTTTGGCCATGAGCCCTGTCTGATATCCGTGCTGGTAGTAATCGAACGCCAGCGCAGCCACAGTGCCGCGTTTCACCGAATCCACATCGGCGGAAAACAGGGGCATCTTTTCCTGCTCGCAAACCTTGATCACGGATTCCAGGGAGGAGATGACCGTATTGTCAGTCGGCAGATAGACCGCGTCAACCTTTCCCACGAGGGCCTTGGCCGCTTGATAGACGTCACTGGTCTTGGCCACGGTCGCCTCCACCACTTCAAAACCGGCCTTGGCCCCTTCGGCCTTGACCATGGCCACGGTGGTTTTGGAATTGGCCTCGCCCGCGTTGTAGATCACGCCCAGCGTCTTTAAGTTCGGATAAAAGCGGCGCAGCATGACCATATGCTGATTGACGGGCAGCATGTCGGAAACGCCGGTGATATTCTTGCCGGGTTTTTCCAGGTCATCAACCAATCCCGCGCCCACGGGGTCCGTGATGGCCGTGAACAGGAGCGGACTCCCGGCCAGGATCGGCGATTTTTTGGTGGCCAGGGCACAAGCCTGGGCCGACGGCGTGGCGATGGCCAACACCAGATCGGGCTTTTCACCGGCTATCTGGGCCGCGATCTGGTTGGCCGTGGCCATGTTGGCCTGAGCATTGTGCACGGAGTAGTTCGCGTCCACTCCCTGCGCCTTGAGGCTGTCCTGAAAACCCTTCAGCACCGCATCCAGCGACGGGTGCTCGACAAACTGGCTCACTGAAACGTTGTAAGTCTTGGCGAAACCGGGACAGGCCAGAGCCAGCACAAGCGCCCCAGTCAAAAAAAACTTCTTCATATGTGCGTCCTCGTTTGATTGAAAGTCTAGCTGATGCGAAACATCTGCACGAGCCCTTTAAGCTGTTCCGAGAGGGCGCGCAACTCCTCCGCATGCTCCCGAACCGTTTCGCCGTTCCGGCTCATGTTTGACGCCGAATTGCTGACTTCCGCGATCTGCACCGTGATCTCCCCGGCAACTCCCGAGGTCTGGGTCACGTTGTGATTGACTTCGTCCAGACCTTGCGAGGCCTGGCCGATATTCTGGGCTATGTCGCGAGTGGTCGTGGACTGTTCTTCCACGGCGGCGGCGATGGTGGCCACAATGGAATCGATATCCGTGATGACCCGGGTGATCTCGCCTATGCGCAGGATGGTTTGGTCCGTGGCACCCTGGATTCCGCTGATCTTGCTGCGGATTTCATCCGTGGCTTCGGCCGTCTGGTTGGCAAGTTCCTTGATCTCATTGGCCACGACCGCGAATCCCCGCCCGGCCTCGCCGGCCCTCGCGGCTTCGATGGTGGCATTGAGCGCCAGCAGGTTCGTCTGCGACGAAATAGCCGTGATGGTCTGCGTCACGGAATTGATTTCGCTGGCCACGGCTCCAAGGCGGTCCACATCGGTGGATGTGGCCTGCGCCGCGCTCACGGCCTGGGCGGTAATTTCCCTGGCCCGCCCCGTGCTTCTGGAGATCTCTTCGATGGTCGTGCTCATTTCCTCGGAAGCGGCGGCCACGGTCGAAATGTTGACCGTCGCCTGCTCCGTGGCAGCCGCCACCGAACGCAAGTTCTGGCTCATTTCCTCGGCGGCCGCAGCCACGCTGTTGGACCGTTCCTGATTGTCCCTGGCCACCACGGCCACGGTTTCAGACACCGAGGTAAGCTGACCGGACGCATCGGACAGGGTGCCGACTCCGGTGATGATTTCCCGCATCATGGCGCCCATGTTTTCCGTCATGGTGTTCACGCTCTGCGCCAACTGACCGATCTGATCCCGGCTTTTGGTCTCAACCCGGACAGTCAGGTCGCCTTTGCTGACCTTCTCCGTGGCCAACGCCACCGCATGGACTGGCTTGAAAATCGCGAGCCGCATGAAAAACGCCAGACAGCCCAACAATACGACCATGCCCGTGGCCATGATCGCCCCGGCCTTGATCTGACCGTCCATGAGCGTGCCCATCTGTCTGGAAATATCCTGCCTCATAACCAGTAATCCGAGCACCGGCTGATTTCCGCCATGACAATGATGGCAGGCAGGCTCGTTCGGGATGGTCTTCACTTCCAAATAAGACGACACGCCGTCGATTTCCGTGATGACCTGGCTCATCCCGTCGGTTTTCAAACGCTCTTTGAGCATTCCCGCCAATTCCGGGGCTTTTACGACGTCGGCAATTTCGCCACGCAGGAATTGCTCCGAAGTGGAGTAGGTGATGTTGCCCTTGAAGTTAGCCAGATGAATATCGATGTCGTCGTAACGCTCGCCCACTTCATCAAATTTTTGAGTCGTCCCGGCATTGTCGCCCAGAGCCATGGGCTCGCGGATGGCCAGGGCAAGCATTTCAGCGGTACGTTCAGCGGTGATCTCAACCTCGTGCAGAGTGCTCGACCTCTGCATGAAAAAAGTCGTCCAGAAAAGAACACCGAAAAATACCAGCAACACCAACGCCGTGATACCAAGCATCTTGGCGGCAAGAGATCTTCGGAAAATGTCCATCACGATCTCCTAGTGCGCCCCGCCGTAGAGCAGCGGCTTGAAGTTGAATGATTTGACCCGTTCCTCATTGTGGCAGCCCACGCAGTCTTCCATGGTCAATTTACCCTTGATCAGTTCCGCGTCCCCACCGCTCTCGGCATGATCATTCCCCGGGCCATGGCAGACTTCGCATCCGGCATCAGCCAGATGCGGCGTCTTTTCGTAGCTGACGAACCCACCAGGCTTGCCGAACCCCGTGGCATGGCATCCGTAGCAGGTTGCAAGTTCGGCTTCGCTAAGGTCCGAAGCCATGATCTTCACGGATTTGTCCGAGTGAGCTTTCTTGGCGTACCTAGTGAAATTTTCATAATGTTCTTCATGACAGTCCCTGCATGCGGCTGTGCCTACATACGAGTTTTCCGCCATGGCGGAAAACGGCCACAATAGGCACGCCAGCAAAAAAGCATGCCATACATTGAGCACGACTCGTCCTTCCATTCCCCCCTCCTTGGACGGATACAATCAGAGCGACCACGGTCTTGCATAGCGAATCACCATGCCGATTTTTCTTACATATATTTAAAATTTTACATGAAAAAACAAATAACGTCAACAGCTTGCCTGCGAATTTGCAATCGCACCTCTGTTTTGTCATATAACTTCAGCGCTTTTTGCTTCCATGGAAAAAACAAGAATTTTACCAGTGACATACAATTACGCATGGTTAATTCCACAGGCTTTCGCATTTGAATACTTGTATGACAGGTCAAAGGAATCACGCTTAAAATAATCGACTCGCATGGTCCCGTCCGAGTCCATGTCTTTTTCATCTGGATTTACCTCGCCTGAAAACTAATTCATGGACCAACACTGAGTACCTTTCAAAGCCAAAACCCCCCGCCGCAAACGCAACGAGGGGTTTTGATCATGAAAGCGGCCCAGCCGAAATGATGACGGCCGGACTTCTGACGCAACCGGAGTCACGTCCTGGAGACCGAATCCAGCCAGGACGACAAGTTGTCGATCTGATTTCTCACGGATCCAGGCCCCGTTCCTCCCGGAACATGCCGCCGGGCCACCGCGTTCCCGTAATCTAGGACCGCGAAGACATCGTCATCGATATCCGAGGAAAAGCGCTGCAGTTGGGCAAGGTCCAAATCCTCGAGCCCTACTCCCTGTTCCTCCGCATAGGCCACGGCCGCACCGGTGATATGGTGCGCCTGCCGGAATGGCACGCCCTTGGCCGCCAGATAATCGGCAAGTTCGGTGGCGTTCAGAAATCCGGCCTTCAAGGCCAGCTGCATGCGCTCGCGGTTGAAACCGAGCTCGGTGAGCATCCCGGCCATGATGGCAAGGGACGGCGCAACCGTATCGTGCGTGTCCAGAAAGGGCTCCTTGTCTTCCTGCATGTCCCGGTTGTAGGCCATGGGCAGACCCTTCATGATGGTCAGAAGAGCCATGAGATCTCCATAGACCCGGCCGGTCTTGCCGCGCATGAGCTCAGCCACGTCCGGATTCTTCTTCTGGGGCATGATGGACGAACCCGTGGAATAGGCGTCCGGCAGCCGCACAAAGCCGAACCGGGGATTGGCCCAGATGATGATCTCTTCGCACAGGCGCGAGAGGTGCATCATGATCAGGCTGCCGCAGAACGTGGCTTCGAGCACAAAGTCACGGTCCGAGACGGCGTCCATGCTGTTGGCGAACGTCCCGCCAAGACCCAGGGTCGAGGCGACCTGCCCCGGATCAAGGGGATGGGTCGTCCCGGCCAGGGCCGCGGCGCCCAGAGGCGAAATCCTGGTCCGGGCCAGGGCATCGCGAACCCGGTCGTGGTCGCGGCGAAACATCTGGGCGTAGGCCAGAAGATGCTGAGCCAGACTGACGGGCTGAGCGGGCTGAAAATGGGTGCACCCCGGCAGAAGCGCATCCTGATGCTCCCCGGCCCGCGCGGTCAGCACTCCGATCAGATCGCGCAGGTTCGCGGCCCATTCATCAAGACACGCGGCGACAAAAAGCCGGAAATCAAGAGCCACCTGATCGTTACGCGAACGCCCCGTGTGCAGCTTCTGGCCCGGAGTGCCGACGATCTCGGTCAGGCGCTGCTCGATGTTCATGTGCACATCTTCGAGATCCTGCCGCCAGACGAAGGTTCCGTCCGCGATCTCGCCCCGGATCTGCTCCAAGCCCTGATGGATGGCATCGCATTCGGCCTGGCTGATGATACCCTGGCTGGCCAGCATGGAGGCATGTGCCTTGGAACCGTCGATGTCCTGGGCATGCAGGCGCGAATCAAAATCCACGGAGCAGGTATAGCGCTCGACCAGAGGGGCGGTGTCGCCGGAAAAGCGGCCGCCCCACAATTTCTTTTCCTTCTGCGTCGAAGTCATGGCCTAGCCCTTGATCTTGTTCAGAAAAGGCTGACGGGCCTGCAGGCGAAGGCCGTGCAGCTTGATGAATCCGGCTGCGTCGGCCTGATTGTACACCTCATCCTTCTCAAAAGTGGCCAGCTCCGGATTGTAAAGAGAATACGGAGACTTGCGCCCAAGCGGATAGACCCCGCCCTTGTAGAGCTTCAGGCGCACGGTGCCGGTCACGGTCTCCTGAGCCTTGTCCATGAAGGCCTGAAGCGCCTCGCGTTCGGGCGCGAACCAGTAGCCGTTGTAGACCATCTCGGCGTAGCGCGGAATGAGCGTGTCCCGCAGGTGCAAAAGCTCACGGTCCATGCACACCCCTTCAAGATCGCGGTGGGCGCGCTGCAGGATGGCTCCGCCCGGAGTCTCGTAGACGCCGCGCGACTTCATGCCCACGAAGCGGTTCTCGACCATGTCCAGACGGCCGACGCCGTGACGACCACCCAGCTCGTTCAAGGCCGCGAGCATTTTCGCGGGGGTCAGGGCCTGGCCGTTCAAGGCCACGGGATTGCCCTGCTCGAAGTCCAGCGTGATGATTTCGGGCGTATCCGGCGCGTCCTCGGGATTGACGCTCATCTGATAGGTGCCGGGCCCGGGCTCGGACCACGGATCTTCCAATTCTCCGCCCTCAAAGCTCAGATGCAGCAGATTGCGGTCGCAGGAGTAGGGTTTTTCCCGGGTCACGGGCACGGAGATGCCGTTCTCCTCGCAGAAGGCGAGCAGATCGGTACGCGAGTTGAGATCCCATTCACGCCAGGGCGCGATGGTTTTGAGCTGCGGGGCCAAGGCCAGGGTCGAAAGCTCAAAGCGAACCTGGTCGTTGCCCTTGCCAGTGGCGCCGTGGGCCACGGCCTGGGCGCCTTCCGCCAGCGCGATCTCGACCATGCGCTTGGCGATGAGCGGACGGGCGATGGATGTACCGAGCAGGTATCCGCCCTCATAGACCGCGTTGGCCCGAAACATGGGGAAAACATAATCAGCCACGAACTCTTCCTGCAGATCCACGACATAGGCCTTGGTCGCGCCGGTGGAAAGAGCCTTGTCCTCCAGGCCGTCCAGCTCCTCGCCCTGCCCCAGATCTGCGGTCATGGTGATGACTTCGCATTCGTAGGTTTTCTTGATCCATTTCAGGATGGCCGAGGTATCGAGGCCGCCCGAGTACGCCAATACGACTTTTTCTATCTTGCTCATGAAAGTGCTCCGTTATGCGAGGCGGCAATGCCGCATTAGCTGTATATCCATTCCAGGATGGCCTTCTGCATGTGCAGACGGTTTTCGGCCTGATCAAAAACGATGGACTGCGATCCTTCGAAGACCGACTCGCTGATCTCCTCGCCACGGTGGGCGGGCAGGCAGTGCAGCACCTTGGCATTCGGATCGGCCAGAGCGAGCAGTTCTTCGTCGAGCTGGTATCCGGCAAAGGCCTTTTCGCGCTTCTTCTGCTCCGCTTCCTGCCCCATGGAGGCCCACACGTCAGTGTTGACGAAATGGGACCCGGCGATGGCCGCCTTCGGATCATCGGTCACATAGACCTTGGCGCCCATTTTCAGCGCCCGCTCCAGCACCGCCGTGTTCGGGGTGTATCCCTCGGGACAGGCGATATTGAGCTGGAATCCGAAATACACGCTGGCGTTGATCCAGGAATTGGCCATGTTGTTTCCATCCCCGATCCAGGAGATGACCAGATCCTTGAGGTTCGTGGTCCGCTCATAAATGGTGAGCATGTCGCTCATGATCTGACAGGGATGAAACATGTCCGTCAAAGCGTTGACCACGGGGATGCTGCCGTAACGAGCCAGATCATCGACATTCTTCTGGGCGAAAGTGCGCACGACCATGCCCTGCACATAGCGGGAGAGCACGCGAGCCGTGTCTTTCAGGGGTTCACTGCGGCCCAGTTGGGAATCGGCGGGGGTCATGAAGATCGTATCGCCGCCCAGATGACGGATGCCGACCTCGAAAGACACGCGCGTACGGGTGGAGGCCTTCTCGAAAATCATGGCCAAAGTCTTTCCCGCGAGCAGGTCGGAACGGTAATCCCCGTCCTTCATTTCCTTGGCCCGCAGCACCAGATCCATGGCCTCGGTGGCCATCAGATTATTAATCGACAGAAAATGCTTCATGATATCACCCGATCATCCGGTGGGCCGGTTTATGTGTTACGCCATGTTCGCAAAAAAGATGATTTCTACAGACCTTCTCCCCGGTTTGTAAAGAGCATGGTAACAACCCGGAATAAAGCAAAAAAGCCAGCGCGAGGACACTGGCTTTCGTAACGGGCGGGAGGATGGGCTTATTCTTGCGCGGCGTGGCGTGCAAACCCCGCAGCCATACTCCGGGACAAGGTGCGCATGACCGCATAGGTCGGGTCTTCGGGCAGGCGACGCGAGCTTCGGAACAGGGCGAAGTCCTTGTCCGGCGTGCTCTCCATGGTGGCGGCCTGAGCCGCAGACCAGATCAGCCCGCCGTCCGGCACCCAGTGAATTTCAACCGTCGCACCGATGGAGGTCCGTCCCGTGCGCGAGCCCTCGAAAAACTGGGACACGTTGCCGCTGACCAAAATATTGGCGCCCTTGGCCCTGGCCTGCGCCATGGCCTCATCAATACCCGGCCATGGCCTGGAAGAATCGTATTCCATGACCTCAAAGACCCCGCGCGCAAGCCACGCGAGCCGGAAGATGTCCGCCATCTCCCTGCCCACGTCCTTGCGCACGGCAATGTCCTGACGCAGGGCAAAAGGCAGAATGAGGGCCCGCAGGCCCGTTTCGGGAAGGGACCGTGGCGTCACCGCCTCGACCAGCTCGCTCAATACAACCGGGGCGTCGTCGTGGTAGCGGATTTCGCTCAAACTCACATCGACCGGTGAATACGCGCACCCGCAACACAAGAGCACGAACAACATGCAAAATTTCATGACAGCATCTCCTTGGCAGGCGTTTTCAAGCAAGATAGATACCAAGCGCTACATAAACCGCTGCAGGAGAACACCGTGACCACCCCCCGCGAATCCACCCCCTTGCGCTATCGCCTGACCCACCAGGAGAGCCTGCTTGGCGTGGCCTACTTCAGCCCCGCCCCCGCCGAATCCCTGACTCTGGAAGAGTGCCTGGAGCATGTCCGCCGCACGCCCAACGACGAGTTCATGCGCGCCCACGTCCGCCCGCTCCTGGCCGCCCTCGACGCGCACAGCCTGGACGCCCTGCACGCGGACGCCGATCCCGTCGTCCAAAGCCTCGTTCTGGAAACCGCGCTGCTGACTCCGGCTCACTCGGAACTGTGGGCGCGGCTACGCGTCCAGGCAGAGGCAGCGGCGGAGCTGACTCCCCAGATATTTCTAAGGAGCGTATCCCTGCCGGACCATGATCTCCATGCCCGCGCAAGCCTGCTGCTGGCCGCGAACATTTTCGAGCACCAGCCCCTGCCAGGCGATATGGGCGCCCTGCCGCTCACGGCGGCCCCGGATTCCGACGCGGCCGACCCGGCCATGCTCAAGTCCGCCCTTGATCCCCTGCCCCCCTGTCCCAGACGCCCGGCCCGGCAGACATACGCGCTGGCCATGGAGCGGCTCTACGGACTGGGCATCCTCGACGGGCCGGAGATGCGCCACCACGCATCCCTGTCCCCATGGGGGCTGCTGCGCCGCTGGAAACTGGACCGCGTGACAAGCAGCGGCCGCTTCAACCACCGCCTGGACGGACTCATGACCAGCTACGGCCGGGGGCTTTGCCTTGAAGACGCGCAGGCCTCCCTGGCCATGGAGATCGTGGAACGCTACAGCTCCTTCGCCGACATCCGGGGCCTGCGCATCTCGGGCAGCGGCGATGAAGGCGAAATTCGCGTGGCGACCTGCCGCGAGCTTGGCGACATGGCGCTGGACCCGAACAGCATGCGTCTTGAAGTGTCCTACGCGGGCCAACCCCTGCACTGGATGACCGCCCACGACAAAAACGGACAGGCCCGACTCGTTCCGGTCCAGTCCGTATATCTGTTCACCAATCTGGATGAGATCCGCCTCTTCAGCGGACTGGGCTCCACGGGCCTGGCCTCGGGCAACACTCCGGAAGAGGCCAAGGTCAGCGGGTTGCTTGAAGTCGTGGAGCGCGATGCCGAGGCGGTCAGCGTGTTCGACCCGGCGCGGTGTTTCCGGGTGCAAAGCGGGGATGAGGAGATAAACCGATTGCTTGCGCAGTACCGCGCGCAGGGCATTGATCCCGTTTTTCAGGATCTGACCACGGATCTTGGCGTGCCCTGCTACAAATGTTTTGTGCAGCTGCGGGAAGGAGGACTGGTCAAGGCCACGGGGGCATCCCTGTCGGGCATGCGTGCGGCGCTCTCGGCCCTGACCGAGACCCCGTTCCCCTTTCCCGGCAAGGAGGCCTCGGCACAGGGGCCGGACGGCCTGCCCGTGCGCATGCTCGAAGATCTGCCGGATCATTCGACGGGTTCGGCAGCGGGCGACCTGGCCCTGCTCGAAGCGATCCTGGAAGCCCGGGGCCATTCGCCGCTCTATGCCGATCTAACCAAGCGGGAGCTGCGCCTGCCGGTCTTTCGCGCCATCGTGCCGGGTCTTGAGATCGTCTCGGATTTCGACCGCTTCACACGCATAAGCCCAAGGCTGTGGAGGGATGTGCTCAGACTGAAGGGAAGAGGCGCCTGAAGGATTCATCCGCATCGAGCCGGACCGAGGCCACGGCCAACTCCGTCAGCGCGTCCATTTCCTGACCGTGGTCGTGGCCCATGAGATGCAGCAGGCCGTGAGCCAGCAAGCGCACGGTATATTCGTGGGTGTCCTGATTGTAGAGCCAGGATTCCCGGGCCAGGGTCTCGGCGGAAAGCACCAGATCCCCCAGCCAGTCATCCTCGCCGCCGGGGAAGCTGAGCACGTTGGTCGGCCCCAGGCAGCCCATGAACCGCTCGTTCAGTTCGGCCATTTCCAGGTCATCGACAATGCGCAGGGAGACCTGCCATTCGTCGAGTCCAAAAGTCGCGGCCAATCCCTCGAAAATCTCCATGAGCTCCGGCCCCGACAGGGGAAAGCGGGGATCAACCGGCACGGCCTGATCCAGATGCAGCATCAGCCCTCCCGCACCGGCGTGGCCCGGCGGCCCTTGCCGCGCCCGACCTGTCCGGACGTATCGCCATCGCGTGTCTGCGAGGCCTGCGTGATCTGCCGATGCCGGTCATAGGCGCGGACAATCCGTCCCACCAGCGGATGGCGGATGACGTCCGCCTCGGTGAAATGAACCATGGCGATGCCCTGCACATCCTTCAGCACATCCATGGCCTGCACCAGGCCCGATCCGATATGACCGGGCAGGTCGATCTGGGTGATGTCGCCGGTGACCACGGCCCGCGATCCGTAGCCAAGGCGGGTCAGAAACATCTTCATCTGCTCGGGGGAGGTATTCTGGGCCTCGTCGAGGATGACGAAGGCGTTGTTCAGGGTGCGCCCGCGCATGAAGGCCAGGGGCGCGATCTCGATGGCTCCGGTGCCGATCATTTCCTGCACCTTGGCGTAATCGAGCATGTCGTGCAGCGCGTCATAGAGCGGTCGCAGATACGGATTTATCTTCTCCACCAGATCGCCGGGCAGGAATCCGAGCTTTTCGCCCGCCTCCACGGCCGGTCGGGTCAGGATCAGGCGCTTGACCTTTTTCTGCAGAAACAGGGACACGCCCACGGCCACGGCCAGATAGGTCTTGCCCGTCCCGGCCGGGCCTATGCCAAGGGTCAGATCCAGCTCGCGCAGGGCGTGCAGGTACTCGCGCTGGGTCACGGTCTTGGGGCAGACGGTCTTGCGGGATGAAACCGCGAAAAGCGCTTCCTGGTAATAGCTCTTGAGCGGGGTGGACGGATCGCGCAGCATGATGCGCAGACTCTGCTCTATGTCGCGCTCGAAAAGCTGGTGTCCGCCGCGCACCAGATCATAAATCTGGGCGAAATACCGGCAGACCAGACCGACCATGAGCGGATCTTCGCCAAAGATCGAGAGCGCGTTGCCCCGACTCTCGACGCGCACGCCCGTCATTGTGGCCACGGTGTCCAGATAGGCATTGCCGGGGCCAAAGACTTCGCGGGCAAAGTCCGCGTTTTCAAAGGATATTTCCTGAATTTCCATATGATTCCATACTCTGGGTGAATTGTTCAAAAATCCGTACCCGCCTGCGGCTCCATTTGCAAATCTCTCTGGAGTCCCGTAGAAGCTGACACTTGAACATGTAGGATTTCCAGCAACACCAAGCATCAGCTCCAGGCCCGTCTGCGGCCATAAAAATATGAGTACAAAGAATAGAGAAGAAACCAGCCAACTGCCGGCCGTCAGGCAGGAAACGCAACTTGCTTTTCAGGAAGCAAAAAGCATGGTGAGGAAAGCTTTCGTGACCGCAATCAAGACCAATCTCGCATTCTTGGCCTGTTCGGGCATGTATGCCTACCGATCCGGGCAACGCTTCTGGGAGCAAAAGGGCAGCTCCTGGTGGGCCAAATCCCGGGCCTTTTCCAAGACCGCCTACCTTGCCCTGCAGGAAGACGCCTTCGGGTCCGACATTGTCATCGAGACCCTGGATATCGACCGCGTCCTGGAAGAGGGCAAACCCACACTTTCCATACCGTCCACTCCCGAAGCCGTGGACGACCTGGTCCACAGAAAAAAATCCTAGCCGTCCATTTAAAGGTTTCAAACGGCCAGGCTGCTGAAAAAACCGGAGAGATGCGCGGATCAAAAAATCCAGACCCGAAGCGTACGTGCGCCCGCATGGGTAGCGCTGCATACGTGAGGGCCTGGATTTTTCGTGGTAGCGAGGCAGATTGCCGTTTTTTTTTGGCAGCCTGCTAGCCGCCAATGGCCGTCATGGTCCTGTCGCAGACCTGATTGTGCTCGCGCTCCTGCAGCAGACGGTAGCCCATCGGCTTTTCCGCGTTGGCTCGGGCAAAGAGGTCAAGCATGTCCTGCATGGTGTGCCCCGGATCGCGCAGGATGGAACGCACGTCATATTCCCGGTCTGAAAAAAGGCAGGTGCGCAGCTTGCCGTCGGAGGTGACCCGAAAACGGTTGCAGCTCTCGCAGAAATGATTGCTGACCGCCGAAATGACCCCGATTCGCCCGGACCCGCCGGAAATACCGTACATCCGCGCAGGGCCGCTGTTGCGGGATGCTACGAGCACCTCCTCAAGCGGCACCAGCTTCTCCACCTTGGAGATGATTTCCTCGGCGGGCCAGTAATTGTCGCGGCTCCAGCGCGACTGATAACCGATGGGCATGAACTCGATAAAGCGCACGTCCACTCCGTTGTCACGGGCGAAATCCACGAACCCGGGCAGCTCGTCATCGTTGATCCCCTTCAAGGCGACCACATTGACCTTGACCCGCAGACCACCCTTCAGACAGGCGTCGATGCCCGCCCGGACCTGATCGTAGGCGTCGATCTTGGTGATTTCCTCGAATTTTTTGCGCTGCAGGGTATCAAGAGAAATATTCAGGCAGGAGATGCCCGCCTCGCGCAATTCGTCCACGCGATCCGCGAGCAGGGTCCCGTTGGTAGTGATGCGCAGATCCAGGTCGGGATACTTGACATGCAGACGCCCAACGAAAGGAATGAAATCCTTGCGGGCGAAGGGTTCACCTCCGGTCAGCCGGACCTTCTCCACTCCGGCCTGTCTGGCCACGTCCACCAGTTCGGCCATCTCCTCGAAAGACAGAATCTGTTCATGCGGTATGAAAGTCCATTCATCCTGGGGCCTGCAATACAGACAACGCAGATTGCAACGGTCCGTGATGCTGAGTCTCAGGTAACTGACTTTTCTGCCGTGGGAATCGATCAACATGGGTATACCTCGCGCAAATGGTGTGGCCGTCAGTAGTATGTCCGGCAAGGCATTATGTAAAGTCAGCGTTGCCCTTCGAGGCGAAGGTTTTCTTCCAGGGCGGGATCAATGGCCGGACGGACCGTGCGCAAAACCTTGTCCACCCCGACCATGCCAAGGGCCGCGCCTTTTATGGGCCGCACATCCTTGACCAGGCACAGGAGCACCTCGCCCCGATCGGCCATTTTCAGATGACTGACCAGGGCCGCCAGGGCCGCCGCTTCCTGGATGGTCCGCTCGGGCACTTCCTGGGCCGGAAAGTCGCGCTTGACGATGACGTGCGCCCCGGGGCCGTCCTGGGCGTGCAGCCAGTAATCAAAAGGACTGGCGGCCTGGGTCAGAAGCTGGTGATTGGCCTGGGCGCTGCGGCCGCGCACAATGAGGAAGCCGTCGGAGGAGCGGTAGGCCTGGACCTTGATCTTGCGGTACTTGGCGGGAAGCACGACAGGCGCGGGAGCTTTTGCGCCGCGCTCCGGCTCGGATTCGGCCGGCGGCATGCCCTGACGGGCAGCATCCAGCTCCCGCTGGAGGGCCAGGGCGCGGGCAGCGACAATGCCGAGCCCCCGTTCGCCCTTGGCGGCGCGCATGAAAAAGCGCTCCATGTTTTCCCGCACCGTCAAGCCCGGATCAAAGCGCACCTCCACCTCTTCGCCCTCTTCATCCTCAAGGCGCAGCACGGCCAGGCGGACATTCCGGTCCAGACTGTGCAGATGAGCCTGTAGCAGCAGGCCTTCGCGACGCTTTTCGACCATGCCCTGCAAGCGCTTTTGATCATCCTGCACCCGCTCAAGGGCGCGCCGGATGCGGCGAATGTTGCGGGCCACGGCGCTGTCGGCACCGGCATGAACCCGCTCCAGCCCTGCCAGCGTCTGGCCGTGGGCCATCTGCGCGGCCTCCAGGGCGCTGCCGCAGGCCCCTCCGTCTCGCAAGGGCCAGAGCCGTACCTGGGGGCGTCCCTGATGATCAAGGCCGTGATAAAAAGTGGATACTGCGCCAGCCTTCAGATTCATCAGCAACGATTCGGCCTCGGCCAGGGGAACCGAACGCAGATGATGGCGCAAGGGCGGGGTCAGGTGGGGAAGTTCCCTCCACAGCCCTTCCTCGCTTTTGATTCGCTCAAGCTCCGGCCAGACCGGCTCGCTCCCGAATCCGGGCGGCAACGCGTCCGTCAGCAGCGGATTCGCGGTCAGATCGAGGATGAGCCATTTGCCTTCGCCCGGTGACAGCTCAAGGGCCAACCGCCGAAGCGGCCAGTCCGAAACGAGCCCCAGGACGCGACGTCCTTTGAGGCGTTTGCGCAGCCACATGGCGCGCCCTGAAGGATTATGGGGATTTTCGGGCTTGTGAGGACTCAGGTAGAGAAACGGAGTGGGCTTGGCCGTGCACAGCACAAGATACCCGGCCCGGCCAAGATCCAGGGTCCAGGTTTCGGGCAGAGGCGCAAAAACCTTCTCTACACGCATGCCGACGATGCGCTCGGCCAATTCCCTGGCCACAAAACAAAAAACACTGGCATCCATGAATTCACCCTAAAAAAAAGCGCGTCCCGCAAACGGCACGCGCTTCAATGAACATTGAGCCTGTCGCAGCCCTAGTCACCGCGCAAACGCTCTTCCTCTTCCCTGCGGCTCTTGCATTCGATGCACAAGGTGGTCATCGGACGGGCTTTTAAGCGGGGAATTCCGATTTCCTCGTCGCAATCCTCGCAAACGCCGAAAGTGCCGTCTTCGATACGATCCAGGGCTTCGTTGATTTTCTTGATCAGCTTGCGGTCCCGGTCACGTAAACGCAGAGTGAACGTCCGGTCGGACTCGGCTGAAGCTCTGTCGGCAGGATCGGAATAGTATTCCACGTTGTCCGACATTTCTTCGATGGTCGCCTCACCCTGCCGCTGGATATCGTCAATCATCTGAGTCAAATATTCTTTGAAGAACTCAAGGTCTTTGGCTTCCATGATAATTCCTCCTGCACGCCTGTTAACTTAGGGAGAGTGTTTCTATTCACTGAAAAGCAAAAAGTAAAGCCCTTGACCGCCAGCAAGCCTCCCCAAGGCACTTTCACATGACCCGTTGCTGTTGACTCCCATTTATTGCATGAAATCGAAAGATTATCGAGACCCGAAAGCCGTGCTTCCTTGAAAATATTTTTCCGGAGGGTCTTCAGAACGGATCAGGTACCGCGACATCGGAAAAACGCCCGGACTCCAATTCCCAATCATGACGCGACCGGACACGTACCACATCACCCTGCCGGTTTGAACCTGATTTCCGGCTCTCCCCCCCAGACCTGCACGCATTCCCAATTATTTTTACAGGCGTGTCCGGAGCAAAGGAAAAAAAACTGCTTTTTTTAATTGACAGCCAGCACCGCCCTTTATAAACACGTTTCCTCGTTGAGCGGGAGTAACTCAGTGGTAGAGTGCAACCTTGCCAAGGTTGAAGTCGCGAGTTCAAATCTCGTTTCCCGCTCCAGATTTTCCGCCCCGTACCTGACCGGCCTTTCCTTTCAGCCTGACCGCCACGCAAAAAATGCTTGCCTCATGACGGTCTTCTGATTAGGACAGCCTCACTTCGAATGCGGGAGTAACTCAGTGGTAGAGTGCAACCTTGCCAAGGTTGAAGTCGCGAGTTCAAATCTCGTTTCCCGCTCCACAAAAATCAAAAGACCGGTTTATCCGGTCTTTTTTTTTCGCCACGGCAGATCATGCCTCGCAAGCTCCGTACTTTGCCGCTCCATCAACCTCTCCGGGCAAGCGACGATCCTGACGCCCTCAGCGCTTTCCACCAAAGAGCGAACCCAACACTCCGCGCAGTATCTCACGACCAAGCTGGGTCCCGATGGTCCGTACCGTGCTCTTGACCAGAGCCTCGGCCACGCCCTGCCTGCGACCCGATCCCGAAAACCAGCCGCTGTCCGCCCCTTTGGCTTTGGCCTGTGTCTCGGCCTGTCTGACCTCTTCCGCCCGGGCCATGGACTCGTGCGCCCTGACCTGCAAAAGCTCGAAAGCCGATTCCCGGTCCACGGCCGCATCGTAACGCCCCTTCAGCGGAGAGCGGGACAGTATGGTGGCCCGTTCCTGTTCCGTCAGCGGGCCGATGCGCGAATGGGGCGGACGGATAAGAATCCGCTCGACCATGCGTGGCCTGCCTTTTTCATCCAGTGCGGAAACAAGGGCCTCGCCAGTGCCGAGACTGACAATGGCCTCGCCGGTATCGAAGGCGGGATTGGCCCGAAAGCTCTCGGCCACGGCCCGCACTGCCTTTTGTTCCCGTGGCGTATAGGCTCGCAGGGCGTGCTGGATCTTGAGGCCAAGCTGCCCCAGGATCTGATCCGGGACATCCGCCGGGCTCTGGGTGATGAAATAAATGCCCACGCCCTTGGATCGGATCAGGCGGACGACCTGCTCGATCTTGTCCACCAGGGCCTTTGGAGCATTGTCGAAAAGCAGATGGGCCTCATCGAAAAAAAAGACCATGACGGGCTTGTCCGGGTTGCCGACCTCCGGCAACTGCTCGAAAAGTTCGGCCAGAAGCCAGAGCAGAAAAGTGGCGTAGATCTTCGGCGAGCGGGACATGAGACTTGAGGCGTCAAGTATGGAGATGACGCCGTTGCCCGAAAAATCGACATGCATGAGGTCACCAAGGTTCACCGCCGGTTCGCCGAAAAAGATGTCCCCGCCCTGCTCCTCCAGCACCAGCAACTGCCGCTGCAATGCGCCCACGCTGGCGGCGCTGATGTTGCCGTAGGTCCCACGCAGATCCGCCGCGTTTTTGGCCATGAATTCCAGCATGGCCCGCAGGTCCTTTAAATCAAGAAGCAAAAGGCCCTGCTCGTCGGCGATGCGAAAACAGGCGTACAGAATTCCGCTTTGCGTCTCGTTCACACCCAGCAAAGAAGAAAGAAGCAGCGGTCCCATCTCGGAGATGGTGCTGCGCAGGGGATGACCGCTTTTGCCAAAGACATCCCAGAAAACAACGGGACAGCCCTGAAAGGAAAAGCCTTGCGCGGGCATGGCGGCCAGGCGCTCGTCGATCTTCGGATGAGACGTGCCCGCCACCGCGACGCCAGAAAGATCGCCCTTTATATCGGCCGCAAAGACCGGAACCCCCATCCGAGCATAGCTCTCCGCCAGCACCTGCAGCGTGACGGTCTTGCCCGTGCCGGTGGCCCCTGTCACCAGACCGTGACGGTTGCCCATGACTCCAAGCTGATAAAAACCCTGCCCGCCTGCCCCGCCAAGCAAAAAATCATTTGCGCTCATGGCCCCTCCTTGAAGAGTGTACCGCCGTGTGATTACTCCCCACACGCATATCAAAGCGGGTGCCAAAAACAAAGGCCATTGACTTGCTCCAAAAGCCTCGTCACAACAACCCTCGAAACGTTGTTCATCGCGCCCAGGCACCGCTCCGCGCGCGATGACCCTTGAAAGCAACCCCAACCCGTCGCAATTCGGACCAATATGATCAAGATACAACCCTGCCCCAAGGGCTACGTAACGGACCTGGATAAGACCTGCACACCCGAAGAAACCGTCACCCGGGCGCGGGAAGCCCTGGCAAACTCGGGCAAGCGCATCCTGGCCCAGACTCGGCGCATCGACACAGGTCGCCTCGGCATCCCGGTCTACATGTCCATCTGCGGCGAGGACGCCCGGGGCATCATGCCCACCCGCAAACAGATGGGCAAAGGCGCTTCCGCCCCCCAGGCCGAAGCCTCGGCGCTGATGGAGCTGGCGGAGAGGTTCAGCTATTTTTCCTACTGGAACAATCCCGGAAACTTTCAGTCCATGACCTGGTCGCAGGCACGGGAAGCTTTCGGCGACAGGCTTCTGCCCATCTCCTACATGCTTCAGTCCGTGACGGACGGAGTCTGCGAAGACGATGCGGCGCGCATCCTGGACCTTCTGCCCTGGCGTTTCGCGCCGGTCACGGACATCGGCGGCGAGCAGGAATTCATGGCCCCGCTGGACTGGTTCAAGAAACTCAATGAATTCAATGGCTCATCCGCAGGAAACACCCTGGAGGAGTCCATGCTGCAGGGCGGTTGCGAACTGGTCGAACGCCATGTCTGCGCCGTCATCGACCGCACCCGGCAGGAAACGCCCAGCATCGATCCCGCCTCCTTCACCGACCCGGTCCTGATCGAGTTGCACGATAAATTTTCCGCCAACGGCCTCAAAGTCTTTCTCAAGGATTTCAGCCTGGGCCTGCCCGTGCCCACGGTGGCGGCCCTGGTCATGGACCCGGCCACCTTCCCGCACAAAAGCGAGATCGTCTTCACGGCGGGCACGGCCTCATCTCCCGAAAAGGCGGCCATCCGCGCCCTGACGGAAATCGCCCAGCTCGGCGGGGATTTCGAGACCTGCAGCAATTACGAAGCCTCTGGCCTGCCCAAGTTCACCCACCCGGACCAGTGCGCGTGGCTGACTTCCGGCGCGATGGTCTCCATCCACTCCCTGCCTTCGAACACCAACGCGGATATCGCAACGGAACTCGAAAACTTCTGTGCGCGGCTCAAGGACCAGGGCTTCACCTTTTTCTCCGTGGACACCACGGTCAAAGAACTCGGCATCCCCGCCAACTACAACTTCGTACCCGGATTTTTGTTCCGGGAGCGCACGCCCATGGCCTCCCTGGGTCTTTTCGTAGGCCGCGTGCTGGCCGAGGACATGGACCCCGAACAGGCCCAAGCCGGGCTTGACGTGCTGGAAGAAATCCAACCAGATGCCCATTACCTGCCGTTCTTTCGGGGCCTCGTGGCCCTGCGTCAGGGCGAGATCGACCAGGCCGCGTCCTGGTTCGCCCGGGCCGAGCACCTGCAACCCGAAGCCGATGACCGGGGCCTGGCCGCGTTCTATCAGGCCTACGCGCTTTCCCAGCAGGGGCAGTGGGCCGGCACGATCCCCCATCTGGACCGCGCCGTGGAGTACTGCCCCGAGGTCAAGGAATACTTCAACCTGCGCGGGGTGGCCTATTTCAAGCAGCAAGAATTCGCCGGAGCGGCGGCCAATTTCGAACTGGCCCTCGCTCTCGACAGCGGATCAGCCATGGACCTGGCCAATCTGGGTCTGTGTCATAAGTTCATGAACAACGCGGACAAGGCCCGGGAACTCCTGAGCGAAGCGCTGGCTCTCGATCCAGACCTGGAATTCGCCCGCACCCATTTGAACGAACTTTAGCGCCCGAAGGAGAAAAACATGGATATCAGCAAGAAAATCGCCGAGCTCAAGACCGAACCCGGATTCGGAGAAAACGTGGGCATGATCCTGGTGCACAATGGCGTGGTTCGCGCCTGGTCGCGCAAGGACAAATCCAAGGTCGGCCGGGTCAAGATCGAAGTCGATCAGGACAAGGTCGAAGCCATCCGCGCCGAGTTCGAAGCCCGTCCCGGCATCTTCAGGGTCGTGGCCGAAGCCAGAAGCGGTGAATACGTACCCGGCGACGACCTGCTTTTTCTGATCGTGGCCGGTGACATCCGCGAAAACGTCAAACCGGCCCTGAGCGATCTTCTGGACCGCATCAAGTCCGAAGCCGTGAGCAAGCAGGAACTTGCCCAATAAAATGGAGAATCCCCAAAACATGAAGCGTCAAACCCTTTTTGCGTTGATCATTCCGATCATTCTTGGCGCCTTCCTTGTCGCGTCCACGGCCGCCACGGCGGCCACGGACGCGCCAATTCCCACCGGCGGCACAACCTTCGACTACGCATGGCTCAAGGGCCGCGCCCGGGCCCTGGCCGCCACGCCCCATGTCAACCACGAAGGGGAACTGCCCAAGGTTCTGCAGAACCTTACCTGGGACGACTACATGCAGCTCTCCTTTGATTCGGAGCATGCGCTGTGGCAAGGCGAGAGCTCTCTTTTTCACGCCGAGCTCTTTCACCTCGGACTTTACTTCAAGACCCCCATCACCATCTATGAGTTACAAGATGGAAAGGTCAAAGAGATCGACTACACCCCGGACCTCTTCAAGTACGGAAAATCCGGAATCAAGGGCAAGGACCTGCCAAAAGACCTCGGTTTCGCCGGTTTCCGCTTCCGATTTCACACCGACTGGAACCGCGATCTGGTGGCCTTTCTGGGTGCGAGCTACTTTCGCGCCGTGGGCGGCGAGATGCAGTACGGCCTGTCCGCCCGTGGCCTGGCCGTGGACACGGCCTTGCCCAGAAACGAGGAGTTTCCGCTCTTCACGCACTTCTGGCTGGAAAAACCCCGCCCGGGAAGCGACACCGCCACCGTCTATGCCCTGCTCGATTCACCCAGCGTCACCGGCGCCTACCGTTTCGACATCCGCCCCGGGCAGACCCTCGGCATGAAAGTGGACGCCGCCCTCTATCCGCGCAAAACCATCGAACGTCTTGGCGTAGCACCCCTGACCAGCATGTTCCTGACCGGAGAGAACGACCGCCGCATGGGCTACGACTGGCGGCAGGAGATCCACGACTCCGACGGGCTGGCCATCCACACCGGCAACGGCGAATGGATCTGGCGCCCCCTCGAGAACCCACCATTCCTGCGCTTCAACGCCTTCATGGATCGCAACCCGCGCGGCTTTGGCCTGTTCCAGCGCGATCAGAATTTCGATCACTACCAGGACGACGGGGTGTTCTACGACAAGCGCCCCAGCGTCTGGGTGGAACCGGTGGGAGACTGGGGCGAGGGCTCGGTACAACTGGTCGAGATCTCCCATGTCGATGAAACCTTCGACAACATCGTGGCCTTCTGGAACCCCGCCGCACCGGTGGAGGCAGGACAGGAGCTGCTCTTCAGCTACAACCTTCACTGGGGCACGCAGCCACCCATGCCGGGCCAGCTGGCCCATGTCGTGGACACCTTCACGGGACTTGGCGGAGTGGTCGGCCAAAAACGCGTCTATTACAGCAAACGCTTCGCCGTGGACTTCACCGGCGGCGATCTGGCCATGATCGCCAAGGACAAGAAGATAACGCCGGTCCTTGAGACTTCGGCCGGCCGCATCGAACTGACCTCGGTCCGTCCGCAGCACGCCATAAACGGGTTTCGATGCATGTTCGACGTGGTCCCGCCCGACGAAAGCCAGAATCCCATCAACCTGCGCCTGCACCTTGAAGCCGACGGCCGACGCATCAGCGAAACCTGGGTCTACCAGATGACGCCCCCGCCCATGCAGGAGCGTACGCTCTATAATCCCTGACCTGCGGGCCTGTACCGAAAAATGAGCATGAAAAAAGGGCTTTGGCACACGCCGAAGCCCTTTTTTCACGGTCAGTCCGTCAGTCTGGTCAAAGGCCGCGCATGACCTCTGCGGTCAGCTCCCGCACCCGCACCGCTTCCTCATCCTTGCCGTGCTTGATGCAGCCTTGAGCATAAAGCCGCACCCTCTCCCGCAGCGCCGCCTCGACCATGATCCGCTGCTCGCCGCCAAGCGCCATGCTCCGCAGCAGATCGATCATGGCGTAGATGCGGTACAAATCAAGACCGATGATACGCCGCGAGAGCTGATCCGCGTGCCCTCCTGTCTTGACCGTCAGCGCCTCGGGCACCAGCCCCACTGGGTGGCGCGCCCCCACGCGCAGCCACAGGCTATAGTCCTCGCAGGCGGGCAGGCGTTCGTCGAAGGGCCCGAGCTCACGCCACAATTCGCGGGTGAACATGACGCAGGACGGACTGATCAGGCACAATTCAAGAGAACGCTCCAGAAACCATCCGGCAGGCTTGGCATGCTTGAAACGGGGGTTGACCCTTTGCCCGTTCCTGATCCAGATTTCTTCCGTCTGGCAGATCGCGAACCCGCTCTCGGCCATGAAGCGGATCTGCTTTTCGAGCTTGTCCGGCATCCAGTAATCGTCGGAATCCAAAAGAGCGACGTATCTGCCGCCGCTGGCCGCTATGCCCAGGTTGCGAGCCGCGCTGACCCCTTTATTTTCCTGATGCATTCCCGTAAGCCGGGGATCGTCGAATTCGGCCAGCACCGAAGCCGTCGCGTCGGAGGAGCCGTCATCGACGACAAAAAGCTCAAAATCGGTCCAGGTCTGCCCCAGCACGGAGGCAACGGCCCGGCCCAGAACATCCGCCCGGTCGTGGGTGGGAATAATCACGGAAACACATGTCATGAGAAGCATCCAGGTCGTCAATGTACGGTGGTTCAACGCCACAGCCTGGTACGGAATGTACTTGAGCCGCCTCCTGCGCGAAAGCGGCCATGAGGTCCTGGTCCTGGGGCTGCCGGGCACCCTGTCCGCCCGCAAGGGAGAGGAATGGGGGCTGCCCATGCGGCTTCTGGACCTGAACACGGCCACGCCCTGGGGCATAGCCTCGCTGCATGGCAAACTCAAGCGGCTGGTGCGCGAGTTCAGGCCCGACGTGGTCAACTGCCACCGGGGCGAGAGCTACCTGCTGTGGGGTCTCATCAAGAAGGAACTGGGGGGGTTCAAACTGATCCGCACGCGCGGCGACCAGCGCCTGCCCAAGGCGAATCTCGTCAACCGCTGGCTGCACAATGACGTCAGCGATGCGGTCATCACCACCAACTCGCCCATGACCCGCCATTTCAGGGATGTCTTTAAGGTGCCAAAAAACAAGCTGCACCAGATTCTCGGAGGAGTGGACACCGACACGTTTCACCCCGACCCCGCCGCCCGCACCCGCATCAGGGCCGAACTTGGATACGGTGGCGGCAATTTCGTGGTCGGACTCCTGGGCCGCTTCGACCGGGTCAAAGGCCAGCACGAGCTGATCCAGGCCGTATCCCGGCTGCACGCACAGGGGATGCAGAACATCCGCCTCCTCTTGCTCGGCTTCGACTCGGCCACGCCGGAATCCACGGTGCGCGGCTGGATCACGGAGCACGGCATCGACTCCATCACCACCATCACCGGCAAACGCCCCGACATCGCCGCCTGCCTGAACGCTCTCGATCTTGGCGTGGTCGCATCGCTCTGGTCCGAGACCATCGCCCGGGCGGCCCTTGAGATCATGGCCACGGGCGTGCCGCTGATCAGCACCGATGTCGGCGTCATGCCCGATCTGCTGGAACCTGGGGCTCTTTTTGCCGCCGGGGACGTGGACGCCCTTCAGCAAGGCATCCGCTCCGTGGCCACGGAGCCCGGTCTGGCCGAATCCCTGCGCGAAGTGCAAGGCAGGCGCATGGCCGATCTTTCGGGCCGCGACTTTCTGGCCCAGACCCTGGCGGTCTACGAGGATGCACCATGAAACGCGTCGCGCTCATGCTCCCGAAACTGAGCCGCTACGGCGGGGCCGAGCAATTCGGATACCGGCTGGCCGAATATCTGGCCACGCGATGCGCGTCGGAATTCGAGGTGACTTTCATCTGTGCCAAGCAGGACGGCCCTGCGCCAAGCGGCGTGCGGGTGATCCGGGTCGGCCGTCCGATACCGGGCAAGCTCGGCAAGGTCCTCTGGTTCGCAATGGCAGCCGAGGTCGCACGTCGCAGGGGAAAATTCGACGTGAGCGTGGGGCTCGGGAACACCGTCTTTCAGGACATCGCGCGCCTATCCGGCGGGCCGACCAGACTTTTCTGGAACTACTCCATCCGCGCCTATGCCCCGGGCCGGGAGCGCATCCTGAAGACCCTCACCAGGCAGCTCTCGCCAGGCAAACAGCTCGGCCGGATCATCGAAGGGCTGTGCGCGCGGCACACCCCCGTGCTGGTGGCCAACTCCGAATTCGTGCGCGATCTGACCGTGCAGGCCTATGGCGGTCTTACGCCCGAAAACATCCGGCTCATCTACAACAAACCGGATCTTGGCCGCTTTTCCCCCGGTGACCCGGCCCTCAGGCCGGAGCTACGCCGACGTTTCGGTCTCCCGGAACAGACGGACCTGATCGTCACAGCGGGCACCAATTTTCGTTTGAAAGGCGTCCATGTCCTGATCAAGGCCCTGGCCCAGCTGCCGACATCGTTCCACCTGGCCGTGGCCGGCGGACGCGGCAGCCGCGACCTGAACGCCCTGGCCGAGACGCTTGGGGTGCGGGAGCGTGTCCATTTTCTGGGCCGGGTGGACGACATGCCCGCCCTTTATCAGTCCGGGGACATTTTCGTGCTGAACACCTTCTATGACGCCTGCGCCAACGCCGTGCTCGAAGCCCTGGCCTGCGGCCTGCCGACCATCTCCACGGCCTGCAACGGAAGCTCCGTTTTCCTGCGCCCCGAAGCGGTCCTTGCCGACCCCACCGACGCCTCGGGGCTGGCCCAACGCATCAAGGCCCTGATCCACAACGGCTCCACCGCGCGCACCGACTACGCGCCGCGAAGCGGCCTTGAGCCCTACGCCGATCTCATCCGGGAATTTTCATGACCAATCTTGCCACCTTCGAGCCCAGACGCATTCTTGTCTGCCAGCTGCGCCAGATCGGCGACGTACTGCTGACCACCCCGTCCATCAGGCTCCTGAAGGAGCGTTATCCAGACGCAACCATCGACGTCTTCACCGAAAAAAAATGCACGCCGGTGCTCGAAAACAATCCGCACCTGCGCAAGATATGGGCGCTAAACAAAAAAGAGCTGCCAAACTTTTTTGCCGAACTCAAATTCTATGCCCGCATAACCCGCGAGAATTACGATCTGGTCGTGGATTTCCAGCAATTGCCGCGCTGCCGCTTCGTGACCCTCATGAGCCGCGCCAAGGTCCGGCTGTCCTACCCGCCGCCTTGGTACAACCGGCTGCTCTACACCCACTGGGCCAAACCCGTGCCCGCCTATTCCGGCAGCTACCGCGCCAGCATCCTCGCTCCGCTGGGCATCACCTGGAGCGGACAGGCCCCGGAAATTTTCCTGACCGAAGCGGAAATCGCCTGGGCGAAGGATTATCTGAGCACCCACGGTCTCACTCCAGGGGAATACATCACCCTGGACCCGACCCATCGCCGCACAACCCGCCTCTGGCCGTCCCGTCATTACGGGACCATGATCGGCCAGGTTCATGCCGCGCGGCCCGACCTGCGCTTCCTCATCCTTTACGGACCGGGCGAGGCGGACATGGCCCGCGAGGTGCTGGACCACTGCCCCACGCCCGAGGCCTGCGTATTTCCGGACACGGTCATCGGCCTGCGTCAGATGGCGGCGGTGCAATCCCTGGCGCGCCTGCACGTCGGCAACTGTTCCGGGCCGCGCCATTTCGCCGTGGCCGTAAGCACCCCGACGCTGACCATCCTCGGCGCGACCAGCGGCGGCTGGCGCTTCCCGTCCGAGCAGCATGAGGACATCTTCGAGGACCTGCCCTGCCGCCCCTGCAATCAGAACACCTGTGCCCGCAAGGACCACGCCTGCCTGGAAAACCTGCCCCCGGAGCGGGTCGCATGGCGCATCCTTGGCGCCCTCGGTTCTTGATAATTTTCGCCCAGAAAACAGGCATACGCTTCATTCTTGCCATGTCCCAAGGTTTGGCCTTAAAATCAGCTTCCGAAGATTCATAGATCAACCGCGCCGTTCCCCACGGCGCGTCATCAAGGAGCTCTCCCATGAAAAGACTGATTTTCGCGATTCTGCTCGGCTTTCTCTGTACCGGAACGGCCATTGCCAGCGGCCTGGACATCTTCCTGGAAGAACTCGACGCCGAGGCCACGCGCTCGCGCAACTCATTCGTAAGCAACCTGAGCGCCCGTTACGGGGTTCCGACACGCGAAGTGGAGGACCTGGCACGCATGACCAAAAGGCCCGCCGACATCTTCATGATCTTCGAGCTGGCGCGCATGACAGGCCTCACCAGGGAACGAGTGAGAAATACCTACGAGAAAGGCGAAGGCAAGGGATGGGGAGTCATGGCCCAGGAAATGGGCATCAAGCCCGGCTCAAAGGAATTTCATGCCCTGAAGAACGGCGAATTCGACTATTGGGGCTCAAGATCCAAAAAGGGCAAGGGCTACGATGACGACTCGATGAATTCAGGCAAGGGAAAGGGCAAAGGATACGACGATTCGGTGGGTTCGGGCAAAGGTAAAAGTAAAGGCAAGGGGTACGACGACGATCTTCTGCCCGAAGATCATCGCGGTTCAAAGGGAGAGGGAAAAGGAAAGAAGAAGTAGACCATCCCTGCCAGCAACGGTTTCAAGGGCGACTTCGGTCGCCCTTTTTTTACGCCCCCGCCTTATCCCGGCACATCAGATGCCCATCCGGACACCAAGGGGGAGTCTCTTGGAGACAAATAATGCATGATAAATATTGCGCAAAAAAATATAAAGACCTATATATAATGCATGTCACCCAAAAAAACGTCCGCACACGACCTGCCGGCCAACCCGGCCGCCAATCTTGAGCGCCTGGGGCGCAACATTCGCGCCGCCCGCAAGCTGCGCGGCCTGAGCATGCAGGACCTTGCCGCGCGCACCATGACCACGCGCGAGACCATCCGCCGCCTGGAAAACGGACACCCCGGAGTGTCCCTCGGGGTGCTGGCCCATGTCTTGTGGGTCCTGCAACTCGATGACCAGCTTGGTGACATGGCGGCCCTGGAATCCGACCCCATGGGCAGGGCCATGGCCGTGAGCAGGCTCCCGCAACGCGTCGCAACGGAGAGAAACGATGACCTCGACTTCTGAGCGGGCCGTAGTTTTCATCCGGCTGCCCGGCATGGACTACGTGCCGGCGGGGATGCTCCGGCATGAAGACCGGGCATATTTCTTCCGCTACGGCCGCCGGTATCTTGGGCGGCCAGACGCCATTCCCCTCGACCCTGCCCGGATGCCCCTGGCCGACCTGGAGTTTTCCGGGAACACCCTTTTCAGCGCCCTGCGCGACGCCGCCCCGGACCGATGGGGGCGTAAAGTGCTGGGGCTCATGGCCAGCCGGGCCCCTGGGACGCTGAGCGAGTTCGAGGTCCTGACGGCAGCCCATCACCCGCAGCGCATGGGTGCCCTGGCCTTCGGACCCACGCCGGACGGTCCTGAATCCATGGCTCCCTGGGCCACGGGCGATGCGTTCTGCATGGTGCCCAAAGATCTGCGGCGTGTGGCGGCCATCGTCGCCCGCATCGATGAGTTCGAGGACAACGAGGACCTTGATGAACTGCGGGACGGCATGCCCGAAGACGCGTTCCTGGCCGCCCTCGCCTCCAGTCTGTCCCTGGGCGGCGCCAGGCCCAAGGCCATGGTCACCCTGGACGGGGCGCCCTGGATCGCCAAATTCTCCAAACGCGGGGACCCGTGGCGTGAACCCGTTGTCGAGCACGCGACCATGACCCTGGCCGCACGCTGCGGCATCACGGTCGCATCCACACGGCTGATGGAACTGGACGGACATTTCGTCCTGCTGGTTCAACGCTTCGACCGCCTGAACGGCGGCTCAAGGCACGTCATTTCGGGCTTCACGCTGACGGGGGCCGAAGAAGACGGCGACTGGGGCAGCTATCAGAACCTGGCCGAACAGGCCCGCAGACTCGGCGACGCCCAGTCCGGCGCGGAGATATTCCGCCGCATGGCTTTCAACGCCCTGTGTTCGAACCGTGACGACCACCTGCGCAACCACGCCTTTTTCGTCTCCCGCAAAGCCATCGCCATGACCCCGGCCTACGATCTGGTACCCTCCTCCATCCGCTTCAGGCAATGGGACCTGTCCCTGCGTTGCGGTCAGGAAGGTCGCGCAGCCACAAGGTCCAATATCCTGAGTGACGTCCGGCCCTTCGGACTCAATGAAAGGGAGGCGACGAGAATCTGGGATGAGATGCGGGAAACGGCCGCAAACTGGCGAAAGCATTTCGCCGGACACGGCGTGACAAAGCGGGAGATGGACGAACTCAGGCACCGTTTCACATTGACGAAAACTGAAACACGGGCCCCATAATCCAAAATTCTTAATTCACAGTTGACCGACCAGCAATGTCTCTCCTTCAGCACGAAGAAGTAACATATACAACGCCCTGATGTTTCCCTCGATGATGCCCACGCACCCCAGTGTTCCTGCAATTCCGTCATCAGGATGAATTCCGAAGCCGGATCACGGTGTTCCGAATCTGGGAGCAATGGGGCGCCACCACGCGAAATTGGCGGCATCCTTGTATGAGGTCACTGCAAAAAGGCATGAATCTCCTTGAAGAAGGGGATTCATGCCTTTTTAACTATCTGAAAAGAATGGATTCCCGCCTTCGCGGGAATGACACTCGGGTTCTTTTGCGACTTTTTTGCAGTGTCGTCAGAGCATGGGAAACAGTTTTTCGAGAAGCGCATCGTCCCCGAGGTGACGTCACCCCTTGAGATCATCCCAAAATGAGTCTTCCGCATCAGCACTCGTTTTGATGAACCGCGGGCAATCCGTTCGGGCACTTCGAAGGAACTCCGACACGTTGAATTCCTTGCAAAGAAGTCTGGCCATGGGCTCGGATAGGCCGAAATAATTCAAGATTGATGATCTGCCCCACCCTCCACCGAAACCTTGCGGAGCACCTTCAATCCACTCCCGCTCTCTGTGACCCAGTCGAATACCCGCAACATGCATATGAGCTAAAATCGAGGCGCCTTGCTGCATCGTGTCATTGCTGTTATGGTAAGTGCGTTCAAAAGCAAATTGTCAAAAAAATCGCCAAATTCTCCATACATGGGGCGGGAAGTACCGAGTGCTTGCCCCCCTGTTCAATCTGAATTTCACTTGACACATCCGCTACAAATTCCATTTGGCCCAACTTCATGGTGTGTCACAAGGAGATATTCCAGGATGAAAGACATGAAACACGAAGAACACCACGGTCACGGCAATATGCATGGGCACCCTGAAAACGGCCATGCCTCTCACCATGAACACATGCTCGGGGATTTTCAGCGACGGTTTTTTGTCTCCCTTGTGTTGACGCTGCCCATCATATGGCTGTCTCCCATGCTGCGCGGACTGTTCGGGCTGGGTGAACCAGCCGTCCCCAATCAGATGCTGATTCTTTTCGTTTTTTCCACGGGCATCTTTTTCTATGGCGGCTGGCCTTTCCTGAAGGGGCTGGTCGAAGAACTCTCCGAAAAAAGACCGGGAATGATGACCCTGATCGCGCTGGCGATCAGCGTTGCTTACGGCTACTCCAGCCTCGTAGCCTTCGGATTGCCCGGCAGGGTCTTCTTTTGGGAGCTTGCCAGCCTTATCGACATCATGCTGCTGGGACACTGGATTGAAATGCGGTCCATCACGAACGCATCCGGAGCAATGGAGGAGCTTGCCAAACTCATTCCCGGCGAAGCCCACAGAATCAACGAAGACGGCTCGATTGAAGACATAAAGGCCGATCAGCTCCAGCCCGGCGACAAAATCCGCGTCAAACCCGGAGAAAAAATCCCGGCTGACGGCAAGATCAGTGAAGGCTCCTCGAGCGTCAACGAAGCCATGCTCACCGGAGAATCCAATCCCGTTGAAAAAGGCCCTGGAGACGAGGTCATCGGCGGTGCTGTCAATGGTGACGGCTCGTTGACCGTTCAGGTGGGCAAGACCGGTGAGAACTCCTTCGTCAGCCAGGTCATGGCCCTGGTGAAAGAGGCGCAGGAAAGCAAATCCAAGGCCCAGGGGGTGGCGGACAAAGCTGCTGCATGGCTTACCTACATTGCCCTCGGCGCGGGTCTTCTGACCATGCTGTTCTGGCTGTTTGTCTCCGGTCGCGAGTTTGTCTTCTCGTTGGAGAGGACGGTGACGGTCATGATCATAACCTGCCCCCACGCACTGGGCCTGGCCATCCCGCTGGTCGTGGCAACAACCACGGCAATAGCCGCCAAGCATGGCTTCTTCATCCGGAACAGGACTCCTTTTGAACAGGCGAGAAAACTGCAGGCGGTTCTTTTCGACAAGACGGGCACGCTGACAAAAGGCGAATTCGCAGTGAGCGACGTCGTCCTTTTTTCTCAGGATGTTGACAGAGACAGCCTCCTAAACAGGGCTGCGGCTGTGGAAGCCCATTCGGAGCATCCCATCGCGCGCGCTGTTTCCGGGGCGGCGGAAAACCCGGAACAATCCGCTGACTTCAGGAATATCCCGGGCAAAGGCGCAGAGGCGACAGTCGACGGTGCGAACATAAAGGTCGTCAGCCGCAAGTACGTTGAAGAACAAGGGCTTGAATACGATTCTTCAGCTGTCGAGAGCATTTCCAGCCAGGGAAAAACCCTGGTTTTCGTTCTTGTGGACGACAGGCCCATGGGATGCATCGCATTGGACGATGTCGTTCGCGAGGAATCCAAAGAAGCCATCTCCCAGCTCCGAAGCATGGGGCTGCGGGTCATGATGATCACCGGCGACAACCAAACCGTGGCGGACAGAGTCGCCAAGGAGCTTGGGATCACCGAGTACTTCGCGGAGGTGCTCCCCGACAAAAAAGCGGACAAAGTGCGGGAGGTGCAGCAACGAGGGATGATGTGCGCCATGACAGGTGACGGGGTGAACGACGCCCCCGCGCTCGCGCAGGCGGATGTCGGCATCGCCATTGGTGCCGGGACGGATGTCGCCCAGGAGACTGCGGACATCGTGCTGGTCAAGTCCAACCCCATGGATGTCGTCAAGGTCATAGCCCTCTCCAGAGCTACGCACAGGAAAACCATCCAGAACCTTTTCTGGGCGACAGGCTACAACGCCTTCGCCATCCCACTGGCTGCGGGCATCCTGTACAAGTGGGGCTTTTTGCTCAGCCCGGCCGCAGGGGCGATACTCATGTCGCTGTCCACCGTAATCGTCGCCATCAATGCCAAATTGATGAAATTGCCTGATGGCGCCTGACGATCATGCAGCAGGAATGCTGTTTTGATATGCGTTATCGACCGATCGTCACTTCGAGAACCGGCGAACGATCGTTTTGCTACGGTCTGATTGAGAAAAAAGATGAAAATCATCATTTTTTCGCGCGCGACCGAGACGGCAATCAATCGGACGCATTGAAGGAATATCTGGAAACACAACTGCGACGAGATGCATCCTCCGGTTGAAATCCGCCGCAACGGCGCCGGAGGCGGCTCCTCTCGTGAAAGGAGATTGACCATGAAAGCAACAGAAGAACTCATCCAAGAACACCAGAACATCGAGCTCATGCTGGAAATCCTGAAAACAGTGTCAACGCGACTGCGCGACGGAGATGCGGTCCCGCCCGAACATCTTGAAGGCATCCTCGAATTTTTGACGGTTTTCGTCGACAAATGCCATCACGGCAAGGAAGAGAAATACCTGTTTCGGGCCTTGGAAGCCGCCGGAGTGGATCACATTACCGGGCACATCGGAGTCTTGATCTATGAGCACGAACAGGGCCGCATCCATGTCGCCCGAATCAAGAAAGCACTGGCGGGGACCTTGGGTGTTCCGGACATGGTAGAAGTGCAGGCTGCCGCAGCGGATTATGTGGAGCTAATGGTCCAACATATCACCACGGAAAACACGGATGTATTTCCGAAGGCCGAAAAAATTCTAGATTCAGACGCGTCCGCCAAGCTTTGCGAGAACTTCAAGAAGCACGAGCGTGAGAGAATTGGAGCAGGAAAACACGAAGAATTTCATGCTCTGCTGGAAACACTGCAAGACGTGTATCTGAAGTGATGGCTGATTGATCCCCACCGGTCCCGACATAATAAAATAGGGATTTCAGTTTAACCTGAAATCCCTATTTCTACTTGTGATGTCTGATTCCAGATTCGGTTGTCGCATCAAGCCAAAGGAAGGCTGAAACAAGACCAAATTGGGACCGATCAGGGTTTTACCATTTTGTAGCGGTGATATATCTCATGAATCCGCTTGCGCATATCCTTGATCGATTGGGATTGCTCATCGGTAGAGAAAACAGGCTCATGAATTGAGTATATCGCGTTACTGAGTTCATCCACGACATGTTCAATTGCCTCGCACCACTCCAATGTACAGGTATCGCTCATTTTTTCAGCTTCGGTGATATCCTGTTCCAGATCGATAAGCGCCTGTTTCAGTCCCTTCACATAATCGCTCCAACCGTGGTCGTAGCTCGCCATTGCTTTTGAATGCCAACTCATATCAATACCTCCTGGGGTTGAGATGAATGGAAAGTTCCGTAATGAAATGATAAATAACAATAATCCTGCACTACAAACTTTTCCAAACCAGTGCGCAAGAGTGCTCCATTCCAACACAAGGACTTGTGTTCACATCCTTTGAGCACGCTTCTGCGGCGTGGATTTGATCTGGAGAGTACTGCCGAAGTTTATTCCTTGCGGTCGTCCACTTCCTTTGCAACACCCTTGAAGGGTTCCCCGTCCTCTTTCACATCCATGAACTTGCCTGTCTCCGTATCACGCTTGACCCACTGGCCGGTCTTGGGATTTTGAACCTGGGAACGGTCATTGACGCTGCCTTAGCGGTATCCTTCACCTGTGTTCTTCGCCATTATGATCTCCGGATGTTTTCAAAAAAACTTATGAGCGTTTATCGTACTGCCTTATGAAAAAGCCGAGGCCTGATCTTGCATTCTTATCCTCAAAGATCCCGTCCATTGCTCGGCGTGTCTTTACTTCCCCGCTACATTGCTATGCATCCAGCCTTTCCCGTCAAATTGCATATTTGGCTGCCTCTCGTACGGCTGTGATATCTTCGGAAATTTCCAGTGCCTTCACGGCGCGAACCACTGCGAGACGGGCGTGTCGCAGCGCGTTGTCGCGCATTGTTGCGTCCCCAGTTACGGCGAGGGATCCGAGGGCCTTGAGTAGCCAGACCACCACTTCGACATTGCCCGCTCCGTCTCGCGCGATCCCGGTAAAAGCGTCGTCGAACATGTCTGCCAGGGACAATTCCGGCACCGCAACACGGTCGAACTGCACCGCGTAAACGTCATCCTCCTTGCCGCGCTCGTTCCACATTGCAAACAGGCGCACAAGTGTGCCCGTGACGCCGATGGCGGTGCCCGGATCATTGACCGCAGGCGAAAGCGCGCGACTGGCGATCTCCGAAAGGACCACCAGCCCGAATCGCGGATCCTGATCAAAGCTCCTTGAATCGCCAATCACGAACGTGTCGGCGATTGCTTTGGCGTCCTCGTCGGACACGCTGTCCGTCGTCTCCCGGATGACCCACGCAACAGGGCGGTCTGGGGTGCAAAAGGTGCCGGGCAACGCCGCCACAACAATTCTCAGTTGCGACTGCACCGCCCTCGCTTGCAATGCTGCGATGTCAACATGCTGTACGTACCCGATGGCTCCAAAGACCGCCCGGCCCGCATCCGGGGGACCGAACGCCGCGACGCCGCCAAGGCGTGGTGCCGACTGTCGCTTCCGAATCGCCTCTGCGGCCGCCGCCTCCACCTTGGTGATCGTGTGCCCCAACCGGCCGAGGCGGGCGATGTTATCGACCCATCGGATGAAGGTGACAATGACGATTGCGAACACAACTATTGTCAGTGAGAACAGGATAAAGTGACTGCTCCTTCCGACATAAAGCCCGTTCATCATCGCAACAAGCGCGACCACGCTGAAGATGAATGCGCCGATGAATACCGAGAGCGCATTCTGCGACACGTCATCGGCGATGATGAGCGGAAAAGAACGGGGCGTCGCGGACCTGCTTGCCGACGAATAAGCGGCCACCATCGAGGCCACGGCAAACGTGGCCATCATCAACATGCTCGACGCCATGATCCTGAGCAAAGTTTCGGTCGACTCCTCAGTGATCTCCGGCAAAAAACGGCCAAGCTGCGTCATGTCCATGAGATTGGCCAGAAAAACTGCGGCAATGGACAGCACGCATACGATGAGCGGCTTGATCCATAATCGCTCACGGAATTGTTTGATTATGAAACTCAGGTGATCCCACATTTAAAATTCTCCAAAAAATGCAAGGGGCAGATCTTGAATCTTGAATTTCCAGTGCCGCATGCGACCGCAAATTTGAAACCGGTCTCCCCACCCTGCAGTCAGCATGAATCCCGCAGAGCTTGCAAGAACATGTTGAGCGACCAACTGCGGATGAAGTCGTGACATCTCTGTACACCCCCTAAGATGTATTATAAACACAATCCACTACTCGTCTTTAGCACTCTTAAAGACACTGCTTGCTGCTTTTTTAATCAATATTCCGTGACAGTTAATTTGTTAATCATGGCACAAACAATATTAAATAATTTGAAAAGTTCTTTAATAGACAATACTTCGATGCATAAATATTGCTAAAATATAACTAAATTAATTATTTACATATTAGTCATTATACATATTGTGCATGTCTAAACGAACAAAACCTATCCGGAAAACACTTATAAAAAAATCGTGCGTAGCTTTTACCCATTTAAGTCCTGGATATGTTGGCAATTATTTCAAAAAACCCTGTATAATCCGGTTAACCGCAGCATCATAATCAAGTCCGAGGCTCATAAGCTTCATCAGCTGGTCGTTGGCGATTTTGCCGATAGACGCTTCGTGCGTCATTTCAGCATCCGGGTGCAGTGCGCGCAGGGCCGGGATCGTCTGGTTTCTGCCATTGTCCATGATGATGGCATCGCATTCTATATGACCATAGCATTTGGCAAATGCCGTCAGGTTGACGTAAAAATCCTGGCTGGAATTGCCTTTTATAACGGAACGGGAAACGATATTCGCCTTGCTGTCAGTTCCGATCAGTTCAATTTCATTTCTGGATTCAGCCACTTGCTCTCCGTCGGTCATCACCCGTTCGGTGATGAGCAGCACGCTGCCCGCGCCGATTTTAGCTTCATTGAAGCGCTTGGCTTCATCCACCCCACCCAACTGAGTCAGTTCCATTTCCACTTGGGCGTTTTCCGCCATGAAAACTTTTGTGGTGGGATTTAAAATACGCCGGCCCGTACCGTCACCAAGAGCGATATGCTTTTCCACATATTTGACTTTTGCACCCGCCTTGATCTGAAATTCATGGATGCCGGAGTGGCCTTCGGATTCCTTGCCCCCGCAATGGATGCCGCATCCAGCGATAATGGTTACATCCGCTCCTTCCCCGACAATAAATGTATTGTAGACCGTATCATGAAGACCTGCCTGGGATAATATAACCGGAATGTGAACGGACTCATTCACCGTTCCAGGCTTTATATCAATGATGATTCCATCGCCTTTTTCGTTTGTTTCGATATTGATATTGGCGGAGACCTCGCGTCCCAGAAGCTTACCGTTTTTCCGAATATTATAAGCGCCTTTTGGAATTCCTTCGAGTTCCGCCACTTCCTTTAACACCCGCCTATCGATAGCATTGAGCATTCTCTTCTCCTTGACACAATTCATTGAATTTACAGACACTCGAATCCTCAAGTATCGATACCGCACCAGCCAGATCACCGGAATAACCGATTTCTCCGTCTTTGATCAACAAAAGCGTATCGGCGGCTTCAAGAAATGCTTTGTTATGACTCACTACAATAGTGGTTGTTTTGTTTTCTCTCTGTTCGCGTTTGAGCAACTCCACCATTGGACCGATGGTCCAAAGATCAATACCGGTGTCCGGTTCATCATAGATTGCCACTTTTGGATTTTTAGCAATTACCGTGGCCAGTTCGATTTTTTTGATTTCTCCGCCAGACAGTTTGCTGTCCACACGTTTGTCCAGAAACTCCAGAGAGCAGACGCCCACCCTGGAAATGATCTCAATGAGTTTTTCTTCGTCATCAGATCCGGCGGCAATCGATAGCAGATCCCGAAAAGTCGTCCCCTTGAATCGGGCCGGATGCTGAAATCCATACACAATGCCTGCTTTGGACCGTTCATGAATGGGAAGCTTGCTGATATCGGAACCGTTAAAAATTATCTTTCCGGATGTAATTTCATTGATCCCCATGATCAGCTTGGCCAGAGTGGTTTTGCCCGACCCATTGGGTCCGGTTATGGCGTAGAATCCGCCAGCTTCAAACGTAAAACTCAAATCATGGATAATGGTCCGATCAGACGGACTTTGGGCGTCGGTATCTGATTCTGGGACTCTGTACGTAATATTTTTTAATTCCAACATGGCTGCACACTTCCACCTAAATTTTTAGTTTCTGAGTTCAATTCATTACGCGTATTGATCTTTGTGAGGCTTAGCTTCGACCAATCACGCAAACGATTATACATGACTTTGTAGGTATTTTCAAAATATTATCACTGAATGCACAAAATTATACATATCATATAGTAATTAATGCACATATAAATGATATATTTATTGACTTTACTTGACCAATCTAAAAAACTATTGCAAATACTCTACATACAGCTTATCCAAAAGAGCATGAAACTCATCATGCTTACCTAATCCTATACGTTCTCTTTCGAGCGTATCAAAAGCCTCAATAATTTCATGATCTTTAGCAATATCGAGTTTTGATTCTGCCATCAAAAAAAGCCCTTTGTTTTCTTTCTCGATATGCTGTATCATCAGTCCTACATATTCATTAATAATTACCTGAACGTCTGCTGCGGATGCCATATCTCCAGATGTATAGCTCTCCACAGATTTCTTAAGTCTTGCAACAAGCTTACGACCTTGTTCGTGCTCACCCAACAAATCCCCTATCGGCCCACCTTCACACGGCACCCCTGCGGCTTCCAAAGCCGGAAACAAGATTTCCTCTTCCTTGCCATGATGGCACTCGTCGATAAAAACCGACAAAAATTCCATGATACCATCAAGCTGCCCACTTACGATCTGTTCATCCTTTGCAAGTTTGCCCGCTATGGACTGTAGAATCCTAAGCATGCGCTCTATCCCTTGATGTTCATTTCTGAGTTCATCTACTGCTTTCATTGACACCTCCACTTAAAAAATTTGCGTCGGGCACATCGCTCGCCAACGATGATTTACGCTGATCTCGAATAACTTACGGATTCAGCCTGCGTCGCAAACTTGAAAGACAGGCAACTTGACGCTCGTGAGTTCCTTACAGCAAGCGCCTGTCCTCCACATTATCGGGATCAACGCGCAACCGTTTCGACGGTCAGCAGCCGAGATTTTCCGCCGCAAAATCCCAATTGATCAACGAGTCCAGAACAGCCGTGACATAGTCCGCGCGCCGGTTCTGGTAATCCAGATAATAGGCGTGCTCCCACACGTCGATGGTCAGCAGCGGCTTCATGCTCATGGTCATGGGCACCTCCGCGTTTGCGGTTTTGACAACCTTGAGCATGTCGCTGTCCAGCACAAGCCATACCCACCCGCTGCCGAACTGCGCCCCGGCTGCTGTCAGCAGTTCTTTCTTGCAGGCGTCGAGAGAACCGAAGGATACTTCGATCTTCTTCTGCAACGCACTGGCAGGTCCACCACCGCCCTTCGGCCTCAGGCTTTGCCAGTAGAAGGCGTGGTTCCATGCTTGCGCCGCGTTGTTGAAGATGGCGGTTTTGTCGCTCTTGCCTTCTGTCTCGCTTATGATCTTCTCCAGGCTCATGTCAGCATACCGCGTTTCGGCCACCAGCTTTTTCAGGCTGTCGACATAACCCTTGTGATGCTTGCCGTAATGAAAACCGATCGTCTTCGCGGAAATCACGGGCTCAAGCGCGTTTTCCGCGTAGGGCAGAAAAGGCAAGACCTGGGGGGTTTCACGATTCAAGATGTCATTGCTCATAATTATTTCTCCCTTGCTCCTGTCGATGGCCGCCGGAATTCATGCATGCCGAAGACCACGTGTCAGTTCATCAACCCGCCTCGGCTCATGCATAAGCCCAAACGGATTTTTCCCCGCGCCCACCGCCGTGTCTGTGCCACGGCGATAAAGATCTCAAGATCTTTGGCGCTTAAGTATCCAGCATCTTTCGCTTCTTGCCAGCTATAACAATTATCACTTGCCGTCTCATGCCCTCTATTGCTTCAACCCATGGAAATCCCATGCGATAACTCAATGTATTATTGCTGACGCTTTGTGGTTATCATGAACACGATGCAAAGTTGAGCTTTTTCTTTACCATAAGATCATATCGAAACATGCGTGCAGAATTGAAAATATAAGCATTCCTGTCTGCAACAGACTGAATCCATGGCAAAAATACGGAAGAGAAAATGACAGCGATTGGGATTATCAATCACAAAAATTTTCGATATTTAATAGTTACGCGGAATATCACAGATTTTTCAAGGCATGAACGTATGTGGTGCCGGGGATCAAGAGAAGGAAAGCAGGCTCATGTTCAAGAAATGAGGACGAGGGTCAGGAAATGTTGAGGGACACTTTTCTGGAGGAACTCCAGAACCTTGAATTCCATGCGCAGAGGTCTGGGCATGGAATCAGGACGACAGGATTATTCAAGATTCAAGATCGGAGACCCCGCTCCCCTGGGATCAGTGGTGCAGGATCTGGCTGAGGAACTGTCTGGTGCGGTCGTAGCGGGGATTGGAGAAAAATTCCTCCGGAGAATTTTGTTCCACGATCTCGCCGCCGTCCATGAATATGATGCGGTCGGCCACGGTCCGGGCGAAGCCCATTTCATGGGTCACGCACACCATGGTCATGTTTTCCTCGGCCAGGGAGACCATGACATCGAGAACCTCCTTGATCATTTCCGGATCCAGGGCCGAAGTGGGTTCGTCGAAAAGCAGGATGTTCGGATTCATGCACAGGGCCCGGGCAATGGCCACGCGCTGCTGCTGGCCGCCCGAGAGCTGACCTGGATACTTGGCCGCCTGCTCGGCGATACGCACCCGTTCCAGGAAATGCATGGCCGTGGCTTCGGCCTCCCTTCTGGGCATCTTCCGTACCCAGATGGGAGCCAGTGTAAGGTTCTCCAATACTGTCATGTGCGGGAACAGATTGAAATTCTGGAACACCATGCCCACCTCTCGGCGGATTTTCTCCAGCCCTTTGACGTTGCCGGTCAGTTCGGTGCCGTCAACGATGATGGTCCCTTCCTGGTGGCGTTCCAGCCGGTTCATGCACCGGATAAGGGTGGATTTGCCGGACCCGGACGGGCCGCAGATGACGATTCGTTCGCCCCTGTGCACCTTAAGGTCAATATTCTTGAGGACGTGGAAGTCACCGTACCACTTGTTCAGACCCTTCACGTCGATGATGGTTTCGCTGGAAGTCATAAGGAACCTTACCTTTTGGTTTGGGGGCCGCGCTTTTCGAGGCTGCGGCCATATCGGCTCATGCCGAAGCAGATGCACCAGTAGATCACGGCGCAGAAGACATAACCCTCGACCTCGTGGCCAAGCCAGTTTTGATCCTGGGAGGCAGCCTTGACCATGCCGAGAAAATCCAGGAGCCCCACGATAATGACCAGGGAGGTATCCTTGAACAGGGCTATGCAGCGCCCGATCAGGGACGGAAGCACGTAACGCAGGGCCTGGGGAAGGACCACGAAAAGGGTGATCATCCAGCGGGACAACCCGAGGGCCTTGGCCGCGTCGAGTTGGCCGCTCGGCACGGCCTGCAGGCCGCCGCGCACCACTTCGGCGATATAGGCCGACGAAAAGAGGATGATGCCCACCTGGACCCGCAGCAGATTGTTGATCTGGAGGTTCACGGGCAGAAACAGCGGCATCATCACCGAGGCCATGAACAGGATGGTGATGAGCGGCACTCCCCGGATGAGTTCGATGAAACCGATGCAGATGGAGCTGATACCGACCATCCGGGACTGCCGTCCCAGGGCCAGGAGGATGCCGAAAGGCACCGAGAACAGGATGCCCACCGCGGCCAGGCCCAGCGAAAGCATGAGCCCTCCCCACATGGACTGGTCCACCTCGGCCAACCCGGCGCCACCGCCCACGAGCCACACGGCGGCCACGAAGAGCATGGGCCAGGCTCCGGCCAATACGCGCTTGCCGAACCGACCGCTGACCGTGGCCGCAATCACGCCGGCGAACAGGATGGCCGCCGCCAGGGGCCGCCAGATCAGCTCCGACGGGTAGGTGCCAATCAGCATGACCCGCGCCTTGTCCGCGATGAAAGCCCAGCACGCGCCCGAACCGTCGCACGCATCGGGCCCGCCGGACCACACGGCGTTGGTGAACGCCCAGGAAATCAGAGGCGGAATGGTCTTGGCCAGGACCAGCACAGCCAGCACCGTGAGCACGGAGTTGAACCAGCCCGAAAAGAGATTGGTCCGCAACCAGAGGAGCACGCCCGAGGCGGCAACGGGCGGCGGGGCGTCGGGCGAGGGGATGAAGGTCTTGAGTTCGCTCATCGTTCCACCAACTGCACCTTGGCGTTGAACCAGTTCATGACCAGAGAGACGACCAGGTTGATGGTCAGGTAGACCGCCATCCACAGGCCGATGATCTCGATGGCCTGGTCGTTCTGGCCGATGATGGTCCCGCCGATGGAGACCATGTCCGGATACCCGATGGCCACTGCCAGGGAGCTGTTCTTGATCAGGCTGGTGTAATCGTTGGTGGTGGCTGGGATGCAGACACGCAGGGTCTGGGGCAGGATCACCTTGCGCATGATCGGTCCCGGACTGAGCCCCAGGGCCTTGGCCGCGTCCAGCTGGCCCGCGTCCACGGACTGGATGCCGCTGCGCACATTCTCGCCAATGAAGGCGGCGGTATACAGGACCAGGCCGATAAGCAGGGCGGAAAATTCGGGCCGCAGCACCATGCCGCCCTTGAAATTGAACCCGCTGAGCACGGGAGCGTCGAAATCGAGCGGTTGGCCGGTGAGGAAATACGCGGCCGCAGGAAGCCCGAAGATCAGTCCGAGGGATATCCACCCCGAATGCAGGCCGCGACCGGTTTCATCGCGCATCCGCTTGGACACGCGCACCAAGGCCACCGAGGCCGCGATGGCCGTGACCAGGGCCAGAATCACCCAGCCCATGCCATCCTGGAAAAACGGACGGGGAACGTACACGCCCCGGTTGTTGATGAATATGTCGCCAAAGGGAACCAGGCTCATGCGCGGGGACGGCAGGAAGGCCAGCAGCGTGGAGTAACAGAAGAACAGGGTCAGCAGCAGCGGAACGTTTCTGAGCACCTCCACATACACGGCGGCCAGATGGGCCACCAGCCAGTTGCCCGATACGCGCGCGATGCCGATGATGACCCCGAGAATCGTGGCCAGCACGATGGACAGGGCGGACACGAACAGGGTGTTCAGGATGCCCATGGCGAAGGCCCGGCCGTAGGTGTCGGCGGGGGTGTAGGGCAACAGACTGTCGTTGATGGGCAGGCCGCCCTCCACGGACAGGAAGCCGAACCCCGAGGCGATGTTGCGCGCCTCCAGGTTGGCCTGGGTGTTGTGGAACAGCTGCAGGGCCACGTAGACGATCGCTCCGACCACCAGGACCTGGGTCAAAAGAGCGGGCAACTGTTCTTTCAGTTTGGACATGTTCAAGACGGCTAGCTTCCTTTTGGGGGAGTAAACAAAGGACCGCACCAGCCGATTGTCCCGGCCGGTGCGGCGTGCGGATTTCTTTCGATTCAGCCCGCTAGCGGATGGGCATGGCGTAGATCAAACCACCCTTGTTCCACAGGTTGTTGTAGCCTCGGGGGATATTCAGGGCGCTCTTGGGGCCGAAGTTGCGGTCGTACATCTCGCCGTAGTTGCCAACGGCCTGGATGGCGCGGACGAGCCAGTCGTTGTCCAGGTCGAGCAGGGAGCCGGTGTCGCCAGTGGCGCCGAGCATGCGCTGGATCAGCGGATCGGTGGAGGAAGCCTTCATCTCAAGGACGTTGGCCTGGGTGATGCCCTTTTCCTCGGCTTCGATGAGGCCGAAAAGAATCCAGGTGACCAGATCCTTCCATTGCTGGTCGCCGTGACGGACGAAGGGAGCAAGGGGTTCCTTGGAAAAAACCTCGGGAAGGATGATGTGCTGATCGGCATTGGCGGCGCCTGCGCGCAGGGATGCCAGCTGGCTGACGTCGGTGGTGAAGGCGTCGGTACGGCCGGCCACATAGGCGTTGAAGGCCTCCTTCTTGGACTCGAAGACGACGGTTTCCAGCTTGATGCCGTTGGCGCGGGCAAAGTCGGCCACGTTCAGCTCGGAGGTAGTGCCGGAGACCACGGCCACGGAACCGCCGTCAAGGTCGAGGGCCTTTTCCACGCCCAGGCTCTTCTTCACCATGAACCCCTGGCCATCGTAAAACAGGACCGCAGTGAAATCCACGCCCTGCTTGCAGTCGCGCTTCATGGTCCAGGTGGTGCCACGGGACAGATCCACCTGGCCGGAGGATACGGCCACGATCTTCTGCTTGGAAGCCAGAGGAACGAATTTGATGGCTTCGGGGTCCTTCAGCACGGCAGCGGCCACGGCGCGACCCATGTCCACGTCGAAACCGGCCCAGCGACCGTTGGAGTCCGGCGCGGAGAAACCGGCCACGCCTTCGCTGACACCCAGAATGAGCTGGCCATCCTTCTGCACCTTTTCCAGAGTGCCTGCCATGGCACCGGTGCACACAAAAGCAAGCACGGCCAATGTCAGAAACAGTTTGCCTATAGTTTTCATCCTCTCTCCTTGGATAATGCGACCAACTTGGAGTTGGCCACAATGTTACGGGAATGTTACGGAGGTCTTGCAAACATGTGACTGGCTGTCAATGAAGCTCGCAAAATACCAAAGGTCACCCATGAATGTCATTCCTGTCTTCAAGGGGATGACGTGTTTTCAGATGATGGGATTTTTTTGAACGGGATGACGACTTTTGCAAGATGCCAAGGGGCAAGAGACCAAGGGGCCTGGCCGTTTGGAAATGAGAATCTGAGATAGATCAAGATTCGGCGCGAGACACAAGAAGGAAATCACACAAAGCGGGACGGATCAGCTTCGATGCCGACCAGGACAAACGCCCCTTCCGCTCTCAGGGATGGGGCCGATAGCGGGGGGCGGATTCTTGTCCTACACGTCCTGGAGCGGGCTCTCAGTCCACCCCGAGCCGTGCATTGTAGACAAACGACTGGCTGGCGGCGAATTCCCGGTAGGCTTCCAGGGCTTCCGTCCGCAGGACATCCTCCACGACTTCTATTCCGCGCCGTGACAGCTCGGCACGCCAGTCGGGATGGACCGGGCCTTCGTCAAATCCAGTGATCTCCTCCAGCTCGGGCCCCTCGCCCGCAATCACCAGCGAGCGGACACCCGACCACAGCACCGCGCCGAAACACATGGCGCAGGGCCGCCAGTTCACCACCAGCTGGTGGGACGGCAGCTCGGGGGCGCCCAGGTCGTAGACTCCCAGCAGTTTCTGCGCCAGGGAAATGGCCATGACCTCCGCATGCGCCGAGGAACACAGAAAGGGCATCACCCGGTTGACTCCGATCACCACGAGTCTGCCCGAGTCGCGTTCAAAGATGCCCGCTGCGAAAGGTCCGCCCGTATTGCTCTGGAAATTGCGGCGCGAAAACTCGATCACCGCTGCCATCCGGGCCTCCACGGTCTCGAAGTGTGTCGGCAGAACATTGAGTTCCTCGATGGCCCAGTCAGGCAGATCCAGGGTAAAACTGGTATTGGTGCGGCTATATGCGTTCTTCGTATTCGACATGTCTCACTCCTTCTCACTCTTCATTGATGCGGGCCAAGGCGAAATTTCAGCGAACGCCCTGTGCGGCGGGTTTCATCGAATGAACTCCACTCTCAAGGCTGCCTGAATCTTGTCCCGCTGCGCCGGATTCACCTGCGCCTCGTCAGCATAGTCCTGCCAGCGGGCAACCACGCCCTGTACTTCGGCAACGATCGTTTCCGCTCGTCCGCGCTTCATCGAGGCGCTCTGTGCGCACGCCTTGAAATCGTCCAGAGAGAAGCCATCCCGTTTGCCATTCAGGGTCATTTGGTGGCGCGCTGTCCATTGCCCGTTTGGCCGATAGCTGTAGGTCATGTCAAACGCCGGTGAGAGCGACCATTTCCCCGTCCGGTCCATCAGAAAAGCAATGTTCTTGACGTGGTCATCCTGGTTGCGGGCAACGATATTGAACACCATCCGCCGGAACTGCTCCTCGATGGCCGCCATCGGCAGTCCCAGTCGGCGGATGACCTGCAAGGCCTGCTCATAGCCGCATGCGCCGGCCTGGTTGGAAACTATGATTTGTGGATTTTGCGTTTGGCTTTCGGTTATTCACATCAAGGATTAGCCAAAGCCAGACTTGATAACCATACAAAAGGACACCTCCGAAAATAGCAGATGACCGAGTCCTCTGCTATATCGGAGGTGGGAAACACTCATATCGGAGGAGGCCAATGGCCAACCCCGAAAGTCGAGTTATTGTTCTTTGTTGTTGAGTTCTGCGTATTCCGACTTGATCTCCTCCAGGCACAGACAACGAAACAATTCCTCTTTCCCGTTATTCATCGTGAAGGCTTCAAGGGCATTGATGGCGTTGCCGAGCCATGTCTTCAATGTGATTTCATCTGTTTCGAAAAACGGGTCCATGCAGTAGCGATTTGGCTTGACGCCTGCTTTCGACAAGAGGCGTATCGCGGCAACCGCCTGAGAAGGAATATTTTTAGCCACGCTAACTCTCCATGTCGTGGCAATTGCGGCATCAGATTCTTTGTACATGATCAACAATATATCCGTATTAGCCTGAATATCTTCGCAAGATTTTGTTATGATATATTCATATTTTTTGTTAAATATGACTTGTTCTTCAAATTCGTCTGAAGAATAGGAATTGTTGCTCAATAACGCAATTAATATCAATGTAATAATGCTATATCTCACGTTTATCATCTCACTATAAGACTAGTATCACCGCTTTTACTGATCGCAATTCTTACATTTCTCGGCAAGACAATACATCCAACAATGTTTCGCCTTCAGCACGAAGAAGTAACGCATACAACGCCCTGGTGTTTCCATCGACGATGCCCACACATCCCAGTGTTCCCGAAATTCCTCCATCGGGATGAATTCCGAAACCGGTTCGCGGCGTTCCGAATCGAGGCGTGATGGGGCACCACCACGCGAAATTGGCTTCATCCTTGAATGAGGCATTTGCTGCACCGCTCAAACTCACGGCAACACCAATTCTGTATAAACCATCAGGCAACTTCCCTTTCCCCCAAGGACCGCTTCTTGCCGACCATTCACCACCATTTGGAGCGGACAATCTCCCATTATGAAATCTCCAACTCACGGCTTCCTCCTTGCTATTTTTTTTAAAATTGTGGTCAAAATATGAATTACTTACAAAGTATCAAGCAGAAAATCTGTATTCTTGCCTCTTGATCTCTCAGCACTCATTATCATTTCCAAAATTGAATCCCCCTGCCATCCATCAGAATGTCTATAAATCGATTTTAATTTATCCAGCGCTTTATCGTTATGCATGGCTACATCGCCAACTGCTTTTATAATTCTCAAATATGGCGCTCTCAAACGCGATCCTTGCGGCGAATCAAGCACCAGTAATTTTTTTATTTCTTGTTCATCAATTGGAATTGAATCAATAAACTTTTGCTCAAATTTTCCACTATGCATAAATAAACTATATGTAATAGCAATACGATCAATATTTTTCGAATTTGACAAGTGATTCAATAGTGCATTTTGAACTTTATCATCTTCAATTTCTGCAAAGATAATAATCGCAGTCAACCTTGTTTGCTCATCATTCGAATTAATCATTTGCATAAATGATTGAGTAATCGTGAAATCTCTATTCTCTAATAAAAATAAAGAAATTAAAGCAAAAAAAATTAATGTATAAAAAAAACATTCTCATATATTTCATATGCAACCTCATACTTATTTAATAATACAATAAATAAATGATATACATACGTATGCACTCTAAAATATCAAGAACATATCCGTACACACTCGGGAATAAGTATGCTCATATGGCCAGGCAGAGAGATCGAGGCGCAGCAAGGTGGAGGACAGGTTTGAACGGATTGCCGACTCTCAGGGGCATTCAGTCGGCAAGAAGGGGCATTGATTTCCCCCTGCATGAATGATGGCGTGACATGAAAGATTATCTGGTCGTCGCAAGACTGCGGGGTTGCTACGGCGACCAAGATCGAAAAAACACCAAGGTTCAGATCTTGAATCTTGACTCTTCTCGCCGAAGAATCCTGCTCACGGTCGAATAATGAAGTCCCGTCGCGGCAGCCACTTGGGCTTGGGTATAACCAAATTCGAGACACGCTTTGGCGATGGCGCTGTCCCGCACTTCCCTGCTCCCCGAGTCCGCAAGGATGTTCTCCAGGCTGGGGCGGTCAGCGAAGCGTTGGGTACGAGGCACGTCCTTGAGGGCGCTCTTCTCCCTGAGCATCGGGAATAGTTTTTCGAGAAACGCATCCTCCCCAAGAAAACATTGGCCCTTGAGCTCATCCCAGGGGGAGTCTTTTGCATCCATGCCCGCCTTGATGAACCGCCGGTATTCCAGGTGGACGTTTTTCCGGTCGAGTCCAAAATGCTCCAGAATCCAGTCCACGGAAAGAAACTCCGGCACCTTGTCGAGTCCGGCGGTAGCTCGGTAGCTGGACCACGAATATTTCCCGAGGTCCTTGACCATCCCCGCCCGCACGGCGTTGAGCACGACGTAGCGGCACAGTTCCAGAAGATACGCCTCCCGTTCCACCACAATGGCCTTGAACCGCCCTTGCAGCACATGCCCTACCCGCCCATGCCGCCGATTGAAGGCCTGCGTGTACACGCTGTTGAGCTGACGCATGGCTTTGGACAGATTGGCGTCTAGGGTTTCAAGAAGCAGGTGGAAGTGATTGGTCATCAGTCAGTAGGCATGGCAAAGCACATTGAACCGACGTAGCATCTGCCGGAGGACGGCCAGGAACGTATTCCTGTCGACGTCATCGGCAAAGATCGCAGCTTGGGCGTTGCCGCGGGACGTCACGTGATAGACGGCTCCCGGAAATTCTATGCGGAGGGGTCTGGCCATGAGAGGGAGAGAGCCCAAAATGAATCAAGATTCAAGATCTGACCCTCGACTCCTGCTCTCTTAAAACTTTATGCACAATTATTTATACGGATTAAAAAATTTAAAGCAAAATTTTGCCTGGCCTTATCATGCTATTTTTTTAGTATTTTTTATTATTTTACAACAAATGTATCATAAAAATAGGCAAGATATTGCCAAAATACTTTCCAAAAAAAGTTAGTATAAACACGTAAAAACTTAATATATAAAACAATGATGTTCATGGCCCAAATGTTGCCTTGTGACTGCTCAATTATCAGCATTACAACATCGCCATAAGGAGAAAATCATGCCAGTACCAGCCTACATCAGCATCACCGGAGAACGACAGGGGCTCATCACGGCCGGAAACTTCACCGAAGCATCGGTGGGCAACATCTTCCAGGAAGGTCACGAGGACGAGAGCCTGGTGGAAGCTTTCGAGCACCAGATCATCCTGCCGCGCGATCCCCAGTCAGGCCAGCCTACGGGGCAGCGCGTGCATAAGCCCCTCAAGATCACCAAGATCATGGACAAGGCATCGCCTTTGCTCTTCCGCTCCCTGGTTAGCGGCGAGCGCCTTCCCAAGGTCGAGATGAAGTTCTACCGCACCTCGGCATCGGGAACCATGGAGCACTACTTCACCATCCAGCTTGAAGACGCCATCATCGTGGACATCCAGGCCTACATGCCCAACTGCCAGGATCCAGGAAAAGCGCACTTCACCCATCTTGAAGACGTCTTCATGACCTACCGCAAGATCATCAAAACCCATGAGATCGCCAGCACGTCAGAGAGCGACGACTGGAGGACCATGTCCAACCAGTCGTAAACGAACGCCGCGCCGGGCTCGAACCTGCATGCCGGGCCCGGCGCGGTCGCACTGAAGCGCAAGCGAATGCATTGAGACTCATGGCGTCATCAATCAATCGCCATGCCTCCAAACCACAGCAAACGGACCGCTACAGTCCGCAACGGAGCACAGACATGCCCCAAGCCTGCAGACTCGACGACAAGGCGTTCTGCCCAGCCGACGCACACGGTAAGCCCTGTTGCCCGCATCCCGTCATCGGTTCGGCTACGACCGGATCACCCGATGTCATCATCAATTACAAGCCAGCATTACGTCTGGGAGACCAAGGCACGCACGCCGCATGTTGCGGCTCCAACACATGGGAGGTGGCCGAGGGCAGCTCGACCGTCCTGATCAACAACAAGCCTCTGGCCAGAGTGGGAGATATGACAACCCACTGCGGCGGGGTCGGAGAGATGATCGAGGGGAGCCCCGACGTGACCATTGATTAGGCGTCATGACGAACGCTCTTTGGAGAGCCTCCATACGAAGCATGCAGCACTCCGGGATACACATGACCAAAAGCGAAATAGGACTACTGTTTTTTGTTGTCTTCTTAAACCCTTGAGCAACTCGTTCAAGGAAAAGACAGATTTATATAGAAATAATTGCATATCAGATAAATTCAACATTTTTTATGCTCGATACATATCAGACATAAATATACAAAAAAAAATATACGATTTTTCCACTTACAATATCAATAAAATTTTTAAAAATATACGATTATGCAATAAAGAAGATATAAAATTTCCAATTTTAACCAAATTGCACAATTATAGTAATGAATCAGTTTCACTATTAAATATAAAAAGCGATCCAAAACAAATCAGCATAAAAATATCCCATGAAGAAATCAAAGCGTCAGCAACGTACCACTTCATAAAAAACACCTGCTGGAACTTATACATGATCGAATACGAATCATTATAAAACCCGGAGAACCGCATGCACTTCACAGAAGACGCCTTCAACCCGTGGCAGTGGCTGGGCGACAGCGCCAACAGCCCCTGGTTCACCTTCGAGACCCCCGCCATTCCCGGCTTCAGGGTCTATGCCTTCTCCGGCGTCGAGGAAATGCATCGCTCCTACGAGTTCGAGATCGAACTCGTCCACGATCTCGACAATCTCGATTTCGCCGAACTGCTGGGCCGGACCGCCTGCCTGTCCATTCGGGACAAGAGCGGCGGCGTGCGGCATGTGCACGGCGTCATCCACCGCTTCCGGCAGATGCACACATCCAACCAGCGCACCCACTACCGCTGCCTGCTCGTACCCAGGCTGCATTTCCTGAATCAGGTCACGGACCACCGCATTTTCCAGAACATGAACGTGACCCAGATCATCGAAAAGATCCTCAAGGAGCAGAACTTCACGGGCGACTCCTACGCCTTCAAATGCTTCTTCGACTACGCGCCGCGCGAGTACTGCGTGCAGTACGGCGAAACGCACCTGCATTTCATCTCCCGCCTGTGCGAGGAGGAAGGCCTCTACTTCTATTTCGATCACTTCAAAGACCGACACGTGCTCTGCTTTTCGGACATGCCCGACGGCCCTCGGATCGAAGGCGAAAGCCTGATGCGCTTCCATCCCGGCGCCGGAACCGAGACCGACACGGCCACCGTCCGCACCATCGAGATGGGAAAAGACATCCGCAGCGACTCGTTCACCTTCAGGGAATGGAACTTCGAGAAGACGCGCCTGGACCTGCAAGTCAAGCTGTCCGAGACCGATTCCGTCAAGGCACCGGTCCCTGTGGGCATGAACCTGGAGCAGTACCGCTACCCGCACCTGTACCAGTTGCAGAAGGACGGCAAACGCTACGTGGACCTCGAACTCATGCGCAATTTCAGCATGAGCGCCTGGGTCGACGTCACGACAGATGTCTCCCGCATGACGCCGGGGTATGTGTTCGAACTCTTCGGGCATCGCCGCGAGGACTACAATGCCAAATGGTGGGTGGTCCGCGTGGAGCATCGGGGCGAACAGCCCCAGGTCCTGGAGCACGAGGCCCCGGACCGGGGCATGATGTACGGGGCGCAAGTACGAGCCATCCCCAACACGACCCGTTTCATCCCTGCCTCGGATCATCCTCGGACACCCATCTACGGAGTGCAGACGGCCATTGTAACCGGTCCCGACGGCGAAGAGATATTCCCGGACCAGTATGGCCGCGTGAAGGTGCAGTTCCATTGGGACAGGGAAGGTCAACGCGACGAAAACACCACCTGCTGGATACGCGCCTCCCAGGGCTGGGCCGGAGGACAGTTCGGCACCCTGGCCATCCCCCGCATCGGCCAGGAAGTGCTGGTCACCTTCCTGGACGGCGACCCGGACCGGCCCGTCATCACGGGCCGGGTCTTCAACTCCCGCAACCCGGTCCCGTACCCCCTGCCCGCTAACAAGACACGCACGGTTTTCAAGTCCATGTCCACGCCTGGAGCAGAGGGCGAACCTCGTGGGTTCAACGAGCTGCGCATCGAGGACAAGAAAGGGCAGGAAGAGATCTACGCCCACGCGGAAAAGGACGTGAACGTCTACGTCAAGAACGACTGGAAAGAGCACATCCTGCACGACCAGCACCGCACCATCGACAATTTCTCCTACTCCATAGTCAAAGGCGAGGATCACCAGACCGTACACAAGGACCGCAAGGTTGAACTGCTGTCGGACGACCACATGACGGTCAAAGGCAACAGCCATCGCAAGATCACCGAAAAATGGCTGGTCCGGTCCGGCGATGAGACGCACCTCAAATCCGACATCAAGACGATCATTGAAGCCGGCACGGAACTGACCATCATGGCAGGCGGCAGTTTCATCAAGATCGACCCGTCAGGCGTGAGCATCAACGGAGCCAAAATCAAACTCAACTCCGGCGGCAATCCCAGCCCTGGCACGGGCGCTGCGCCGCTGCTGCCCATTGCCGGCGAACTGGTTGACGAAGGCATGGCGCCGATCACGCAGATTGGTGCGTTGAGAGGGGCTGTGCATAAGCCGTTCTGTGAGGAGTGCAGTGCAGGTGATCTTGCCGACATAAAAGAGCAGTATGACGAGATGGTCGAATTGATTGACCAAAATGGCAGGCCCATCACTAACTATCCATATTATGCTGAAACGGATTCTGGAGCTATTTACTCTGGAAGAACCGACGAAAAGGGGTGTACTTGCAGAGTACATACAGAGAATCCTCAAAATATTATGTTCTTTTTTGGAGATGAAGCTTTGCAGAAATTAAAAGGGGAAGGCTATGCCGAATGAAAGCTTGCAGGTTAAGACAAGTAGTATATCAGGATCTAAAAAAACTCTTGAAAAAAAAGTGATTTGCTTTGAGCAACTATGGGATGCATACCCAGATGATGTCATAATTCATAAAGCAGAACATGGTAGTGATATATTTGACAATCACTGTGCAATACATTTAAGCCATGCATTATATTTAAATGGAATATTACTAAAAGGATACAAGGGTACGAGGTGCTGGGGATGTCCTCAAGCTAATGGTCAAGGAGGAATTCATGCTATAAGGGCGCAAGAATTAGCTGATTATCTGGAAACTCAGCCTTTTGCTGGATGTCCAAAAGCAATTCGATTGTCTGGCGATACATTTCAAGAAAATATTCGTGGAAAAAAAGGGATAATATTTTTTAAAGATTATTGGAGAAGAGACGGAGAGAAAAATTACACTGGAGATCATATAGATTTATGGAAAGGAAATATATCGACATTGGCAAGTAATGGCTGGTTTAAAACTTGGCTTCGATTACACCTTTCTGGCTTATACGAGGACTACTTCGGCGTGTCTGATTTAAAAAGATCTAGTAGTGTTTTGTTTTGGGAGATTCATAGTTGTGAAAATAATAATTAAATACGCTTTTTTATTATTTGTCGTCATATTGCCTTCTGTATTTTTTTTATTTAGCAAATATTTATACGACATATATGTAAATTTACTATACAATGGCAAAGTTTTTTATGAAGAAGAGCGAGCTAACATCATGTTTGATGTTATATATTATGTAATCATACCTCTAAGCGCTTTATTGTCACTTTATATTTCTTTTTTTATCCATTACTTCAAAAATAGGGGAAACAAAAAAACATAAAATATATGTTACGCAATTCTCAAATAAAATATGTGTTTTTTCAATAAAAATCATATACAAGTAATACTTTCAAAGTAAAAGTAGACAAATTGAGACATTTGTAAATTTTTTACACATGATGCATTTTATTTAAAAATATTCCGACATAATACAAACAAATGGCGCCATTAATAAAAAAATATATATCAATATTTGCCACATATTGAATCAAAACTTATGAAGCAAAAAAATGTACAATTCGTTTATTCAATCACCATTACGATCCTGCTTGTCATGGTGTGCTACGGCCAAAGTCATTGGTTGGTCCGTGCCGAAACGCATCAACCGTTCTTTGTCCCGAAGCAATCCGGAGAGACGGAATCGATCCCGCCGGAGAGCCCGTTAATACAGCGCGTGCCACTTCCGTCAGGCTTGATTTTGGAGGTGGCGAACGGATGTGCGGTTCTGCGCAGAGCCGATGGGGAAGTTTTGGCACGTAATTCACGCGTAGTCCGCGGCATGGACCCTGACGACCTCTGCCCTGCCGATGGGTTCGTACAAGCAAAAGCGGTTGATTCCGGCTTTGAACTGCAGAACCAGCTGTGCTCAGGTTGGTTCCTCATTACAGAAATCATGACATTTGCCCCGGCAACTGACGGATACGTCCTTACCGATTTCAGTGCTGTTTACATCGATCGGCGTACAGCCGAACCAATCGGACCACCGCGCGTCCTGACATCAAAGGAGTTAGACGCGCGCCCATTTAACGATTTAAATCCAGACGACCTGTATCTGCTTCTCAAGTGAACAAATTAGGCCATGTGCCGAGGAAGCAATAATGATTCTTCACCAGATGAATGCCAACTTCGACATCCTTGTGGCCTTGAGGCGGCAGCAAAGCAACATCTACCTGCTCATAGACGGAGCGCGCTTCAAAAACATTCATGCCTTCATCTACGAACAGGAAGAAAGACCTGACTACATCCCGCTTTACCGTGGGACATACTTCGAGACGGCATTGGAGGTAAGCCCATGCTTGGTACGCATCACAAATATAAAGGTCGGACTTCTGCCTTGGTTTGCCAAAGATACCGAGGACAAAAGAAACGCCATGCTTCTTGTATCCGACTTATCCTTGAAAGACTTGGCCGTTCATTTCCAAGAGTATCTGGAAGCAAAATTGCCAAACTATGACGTAGTCCTGTTCAGATTTTACGATCCACAAATCTTTGAAGTTATTACGAATCACATGAACGATCCACATGTCATAAAAATGCTCACTCCTATAAAATTAGCATACTGGAAATCTCTAGAAAATTACAAATGTCTCTCTGCATAACAACATAAAAATACGAGATGATCTATGTTTGTTGTAAGCAATGAAATGTACGCTGATTTTGAAAAATTTACGATCAACAATTTCGTTGACAACTGCGTAAAAGAGTTTGCCGTAGAACACCCAGAGCGGTTTGCCGAAGCAGGTGAAATGAAAGTTCGAGAATTCATAGATCTCGCCGTGCAAAAAGCGCTGGATTACAACATGCTTGCCGAGCGTGAAGTCAAAGGACTCATAACGCTTATGACCAACCTTGGCTGTGATTTCGACATTGACCCCATGTTCCCCTGGGCACGGTTTCACCGCTTCCCGGACAAGGGAAAAAAGGAAAAAATGCCGGAATCGTTCGTACGCCTCCAAGAGGTTTTGGGGCACTTCAATTCGTTTCAAAAACAAACCAGCACTGTGAACAATGCAGGTCAATCCGGTGCAGCCAAGAACACTCAGAATCTGGATTTCCGCCAGGTGGTGGAAGCAACCAACGACCAAGATATTTTAAAAATACTGCAACAAATCCATCCCTCCCGCTACGCCCATGTCCCCCAACAAGCCTTGGCTGGACAGATTCTATACACGGCAGAAGAAAACGCGCGTGAACTCGGACTGGACCCGCAAGTCGGCAAAGTTCTTATTGCGTGTCTTATGTTCCTCTGCGGTTTTTCGGTTATTAAAGACCCTCTCTGTGTTAAGCCAGCAAGCATGCTGGATAATGACATCTCCTATGGGATGATGAAAGAACAAGAGTTGTCTCGGCATATCAATTCAATAATTTTCAAATAAAGAGGTTTTTCAATGGCGAAAAATGATGAGAGTTCAATTAAAAATCCGATCACGCCATGTACTTCCAACATAAATACAACAAACGACGATATTTCTTCTGATAATAAATGTCCTACACCTTTGTCAAAACGCAATAACGATGGGAAATTGGATATTGACTGGACATTTATTAGTAAACGAGAAGGAGGACAAAAAATTGAAGGCTATGTTCCAGCGTCTGAAGTGAGCAATAGTGGGGTTACAATAGCGACAGGTGTCGATTTAGGTGCCCGCAATGAATCTGACATCGACAACCTTAAGATTGATGAAGAACTAAAAACAAAATTAAAACCCTATGTTGGCAAACAAGGAAAAGACGCTGTAGACTACTTACAAAAAAAACCATTAAATTTAAGCGAGTCGCAAGCAGCAAGTTTAGACAAAGCAGTTAAGAAGCCACTGATCGACAAACTTGTGCAATATTATGACACTGAAGTAGATAAATTAAACAAAGCTGACAATTGTGAACGCGTTCATTTTGAGAAACTACCGAACAATGTACAAACTGCCATAACTTCGATCAGTTTTCAATATGGTTCTCTTTCCACAGCAACTCCAAATTTTTGGAAACAGATCACTGAGCAACGATGGGAGGACGCAAGGGCTAACCTCAAAGACTTTGGCGATGACTATCCAACCCGTCGCAAACTGGAAGCGGGACTCATAGAGGAAGCAATCAAAGCCTCTGTGTCTAATACTAAATAATGATACAGAGGCCTCTCCAACTCAGCAGGTATAACATGCCGAAACAAATTTCTAGTTTTCAACTCTTGCTTGTATTCAGCTTATCTAGCGTGTTTGTTCCCATACTTGCGAACTTCGCACATTCTAGTCAGACCATTGTTTGGGCAAACCCGACTATAAAAGAACTCATTTATAAAGAGAATTGTTTGCCATCATTGAAAATTGCACCTAATGAAAAACCAATTCATAATTGTAACAGCTTGGTCAGAGCGATTAATTCAGGCGTCGATCTTGGCGAGACAAAAGAACGAAAGGAATTCAATTCGTACTGGAAGTGCCTAGTCCGTGCGGTCGCCGAACGTGGCATCGCCGCCGAGAGATCGCGTTTCGATCTTTCCAAAGCTGGCACACAGATATTCCAGCGCTTGGATCTGGCATCGGTACGATCTTCCCTAGCACCCCGTCGTCCATCTACTCACTATTATTTGCGCGACTTCATATTTGCCTCGAAACAGATGAACGCCACTTCTCTAACTTTGGACACCGCCCCCCCCGGTGAAGATGGTTTTTATTATAATTTTGAAATATTAGCCACTGGTGACTTCCTGCGAGATGGAATGCTTGATCTGCTGGTAACATTCACTGACGATGCCACGCTAGGAACATACCATTCAGTTCAAGTTCTCATACTGAGTTGGCCCTATGACAAAGAATCAATCACCGCAGTGGAAGCAATACAATTTTTACAATTGGAATTAAATTATGATGAAACTAAGAGGAACTAAGGTGTGAACTAAGGGATAGGTAAATTAAACTCCCTTCATATAAAATCTTTGCTGGAACTTATACATGATCGAATACGAATCATTATAAAACCCGGAGAACCGCATGCACTTCACAGAAGACGCCTTCAACCCGCAACAGTGGCTGGGCGACAGCGCCAACAGCCCCTGGTTCACCTTCGAGACCCCCGCCATTCCCGGCTTCAGGGTCTACGCCTTCTCCGGCGTCGAGGAAATGCACCGTCCCTACGAGTTCGAGATCGAACTCGTCCACGACCTCAACAATCTCGACTTCGCCGAACTGCTGGGCCGGACCGCCTGCCTGTCCATCCGGGACAAGAGCGGCGGCGTGAGGCATGTGCACGGCGTCATCCACAGCTTCAGACAATTGCACACCGCCAACCAGCGCACCCACTACCGCTGCCTGCTCGTTCCCAGGCTCCATTTCCTGAATCAGGTCACGGACCACCGCATCTTCCAGAACATGAACGTGACCCAGATCATCGAAAAAATCCTCAAGGAACAGAACTTCACGGGGGACTCCTACGCCTTCAAATGCTTCTTCGACTACGCGCCCCGCGAGTACTGCGTGCAGTACGGCGAAACGCACCTGCATTTCATCTCCCGCCTGTGCGAGGAGGAAGGCCTCTACTTCTATTTCGATCACTTCAAAGACCGACACGTGCTCTGCTTTTCGGACATGCCCGACGGCCCTCGGATCGAAGGCGAAAGCCTGGTGCGCTTCCATCCCGGCGCCGGAACCGAGACCGACACGGCCACCGTGCGCACCATCGAGATGGGGCAAGACATCCGCAGCGACTCGTACACCTTCAGGGAATGGAACTTCGAGAAGACGCGCCTGGACCTGCAAGTCAAGCTGTCCGAGACCGATTCCGTCAAGGCGCCGGTCCCTGTGGGCATGAACCTGGAGCAGTACCGCTACCCGCACCTGTACCAGTTGCAGAAGGACGGCAAACGCTACGTGGACCTCGAACTCATGCGCAACTTCAGCATGAACGCCTGGGTAGAAGTCACGACCGATGTCTCCCGCATGACGCCGGGATACGTGTTCGAACTCTTCGGGCATCGCCGCGAGGACTACAATGCGAAATGGTGGGTGGTCCGCGTGGAGCATCGGGGCGAACAGCCCCAGGTCCTGGAGCACGAGGCCCCGGACCGGGGCATGATGTACGGGGCGCACGTACGAGCCATCCCCAACACGACCCGTTTCATCCCTGCCTCGGATCATCCTCGGACATCCATCTACGGAGTGCAGACGGCCATTGTAACCGGTCCCGACGGCGAAGAGATCTTCCCGGACCAGTATGGCCGCGTGAAGGTGCAGTTCCACTGGGACAGGGAGGGCCGACGCGACGAGAACACCACCTGCTGGATTCGCGCCTCCCAGGGTTGGGCCGGAGGACAGTTCGGCACCATGGCCATCCCCCGCATCGGCCAGGAAGTGCTGGTCACCTTCCTGGAGGGCGACCCGGACCGGCCCGTCATCACGGGCCGGGTCTACAACTCCCGCAACCCGGTCCCGTACCCCCTGCCCGCGAACAAGACGCGCACGGTTTTCAAGTCCATGTCCACGCCTGGAGCGGAGGGCGAAAAACGCGGCTTCAACGAACTGCGCATTGAGGACAAGAAAGGCCTGGAAGAGATCTACGCCCACGCGGAAAAGGATGTGAACGTCTACGTCAAGAACGACTGGAAGGAGCACATCCTGCACGACCAGCACCGCACCATCGACAATTTCTCCTACTCCATAGTCAAAGGCGAGGATCATCAGACCGTACACAAGGACCGCAAGGTCGAACTGCTGTCGGACGACCACATGACCGTCAAAGGCAACAGCCATCGCAAAATCACCGAAAAATGGCTGGTCCGGTCCAGCGATGAGACGCACCTCAAATCCGACATCAAGACGATCCTCGAGGCCGGCACGGAACTGACCATCATGGCTGGCGGCAGCTTCATCAAGATCGACCCGTCAGGAGTGACCATCAACGGGGCGAAGATCAAAATCAATTCCGGCGGCAGCCCAAGCCCTGGCACGGGTGCTGCGCCGCTGCTGCCCATGGCCAGTGAACTGGTTGACGAGGGAACGGCCCCGATAACGCAGATCGATGCGTTGCGCAGGGCAGAGGGGCGTCTCTTCTGTCAAGTGTGCGCAGGGGCGGAATAGTATGGATATTCAAAACATGGATGCTGCTTTCGACCTTCTCGGAACGCTCGCCGGGAATCCGAACAATATCTACCTGCTCATGGATGGAGCGCGCTTCAAGAACATTCACGCCTTCATCTACGAACACGAAGATAACCCCGACTACATCCCGCTCTATCGCGGCACCTACTACGAGTCCCTCGTAGAGGTCAGCCCGTGCTTGGTACGTATCAAAGACATGCACAGAGGACTGATGCCCTGGTTCGTTCGTCAGGGTGCGGATGAACTCAAGGCTCTCGCGCTTGTTTCCACACTCCCTCTGAAGGACCTTGCCGAACACTTCCGAACATGCCTTGAAGCGAATCTGCCGAATCAGGGCCTCGCCCTGTTCAGATTCTATGACCCTTCTGTGATGGTGATGCTGGCGTCTCCGGCATTGCAGCAGCAGGCCGCGTTCGTGTTCAAACATGTTTCAGAAATGTACTGGAAGATTGATGGAGCGTATAAATCCGCCTTGTTTTGACGTGCTTTGGCCCTGTTCGTGATACGCAAAATTGAACACTACGAATACAATTAGCGGAGGCTATCCAAGATGCTTTCTTTTACTGAGGAGCAAATGAATTCCCTGGAGGAAATGGACTTTGAACAACGGATTCTTCCTGAATTATGCGCCGAGTCGAGAAAATATAATGCCGCTCTGCTGTCCGATCTCGACGACGCCGCGCTGGAGGAGCGGGTGCGGGAGTCTGCGGCGGCCGCGAAACGGTTCGGGTTGACCAGCCGAAACGATGTGCATGCCTTTGTCGGCCTGGGTGTGGGCATTGCGCAGGGATTTTACCGCGACCCTGAGGTCCGGAAGGCCCTGGAAGCATCACGGCACATGCGATGCGGGAGAATATGGGATCTGATTCAACGACTTCCATCCGAAGTATGGGGCCGGGTCATGACAGTCCCGATGGACCGGCATGTCGAAACGACGCCATGGGCGGAAGAGTGGGTGCCCTCTCTTGAAAACCCCGGGGAGTGGCGATGAGTTCCAAATGCGTAGGCACGATGGCCCCGATCGTGACGACGGCAAGCCAGGCGCTCTCACGCGGCGTGAGCCCGGAACGGGCCTTGTCGATGATCTGCGAAGAATGCCGCGAACTGGCCTCCGACCAGACGTCCAAGGGGGTGGACGACTTTCTCCTGTGCCGGGTCATGTGCTGCTGCAGCGAGAATCCGTCTGTCAGTACCCAGGGCCGGAGCATGCGTCAGCAGTGCGTCCACGAGGTCCTGACCAGGGCCGACCTCTTTCAGCTCCTGGGAAGCCGCTACAAATCCGAGATCAGTTACGATATGACGGCGACAGACGAAGCCGGGCAGCGCAGGCCGCGTCCCTTCATGCATCGGGACAATGCGGGCATGGACACCACGGGCCCCTCGACCTACTGGCAGGGCCGGGCACGCTCTGAGATTGAAGGCTATCAGGGCGGCCGAGGCATGGTGCGTCGGCCCGATGTGGTCATTGTCCGCAACCCGTCCATGCCGCCGACGCAGGACAATATTGAGCGGATTGTGGAGATGAAGTTTGTTGGGGATGTGCCGGATCATGACCAAACGAAAGCCTACTCGAAAATCGTCGGCAACGAGGACAAAGTCGATCTGATGCGCGAAGGAGTAGAATGTATCTGTCACGACGATCTAGTACCCGAACCCCAACCCGTCGTGGCGCCCATGCCCGCGCCGGAAGACGAGGCCGGAGTCAACTGGGGCGCGGTCGGCAAGACAGCCATGTGGGGAGCCCTCGCCGCAGTCGCGGCTGTGGGCACTGTCGCCGCCATGGCCTGTCCTTTTGACGGCCCGTTCGGCGAAGCCGCCGGTGCCGCTGCCACTACCGGGGCGGCCTCGCGAACTGCCGCCGCCTTTGCAAACATCTTCCGCGCCGCGCCTGCGCTCTGAAAACAGGAGGACTTATGACCGAACCTACCGAGATCACCCCGACCATGATCGACCAACTGGTCATCAAAGATCGCCGCAACCACATTGCCGCCTGTGTCTCCATGCTGGCCACCTTTTATGTGCCCTGCGGCTTTGACCAAGAAACGCGCCTTGCCATGGCCGAACTGGTGGACGAGTACCATGCGGCGACGAAGCCCTACCTGCGCTGGGCCTTATCAAATTCTCTTGAGGGCAGATTGGTGAACCTACGCAAGAAATCGCTTTCATCGTGCCGCAACAGGGTGGAGCAACTATCTCTTAGCCAAAGCTTCGATATGAACCTGACAGGTGCAGAAGACACGGATGACGCGAGTCCCTTCATGCTCATCTGTCTGATGGACGCAGATTTTT
>NZ_FORX01000024.1 GCF_900114115.1 Desulfomicrobium apsheronum
AATGAACCGCGACGGGCGATTGACCGATGAGGAATTTACCCGAGCACTGCGCGACCATCACATGCGCAGCTACAGCCTTCCGCAAGGCGGCATCCGATGAGTGCCATGCACATTTCCGCGCGTGAGCTGCTGGCCAAGGCCGAGTCCGAAGCCAGGGAGCGCGTCAAGGCCGGGAAGCCCGTGCAGCTCTCCCCCTCCCCGGTCTTCAATGCGGCCAAGAGTGAGGCCACGCTCTACCTCTACGATGCCATAGGCGCGTGGTACGGAATTGACCCCCGCGAGTGGGTGCCCGCCTTCGCGGCCATCACCGCAAAAACCATCCATTTGCGCATCAACTCCCCAGGCGGCGCGGTGCTCGACGCCGAAGCCATGCGAGTGGCTATTGCGCAGCATCCCAGCAAAGTAATTGCCCACATTGACGGGCTCTGCGCATCCGCAGCAACGGGCCTGGCTATCGCGGCCAATGAGGTGGAAATGGCGTCCGGTGGCGCGTTCATGATTCACAACGCTTGGGGCATTTGCGCAGGCGGCGAACAGGAAATGCTCGATTACGCCGCCCTGCTCCGACAGACCACGGGCAACATCGTGGCGACCTATCAGCGCAGGACCGGGAAGCCCGCCGCGCAGATCCGCAAGTGGATGGACGCAGAGACATGGTTCACCGCCGAAGAGGCCAAGAGCCACGGATTCGTGGACCGGATCTTCACGCCCGGCCAGGCATCGAACGCAGCGGACCCGGGCAAGGCCAAGCGGGCGCGCGCCCTGGCCCTGGCTGAAATTTCCCTCAAACAAATTTAAACCGACCCCGACAGGAGTTTACATCATGAATTACAGTGACATCATTGCCCAACAGACCGGAATCCTCGACGAGTGCCGCGAGTTGCAGGCCCGGGACGATTTTTCCGATGCCGACCAGCGCAAGTTCGACAGCCTTATGTCGAAGGCCAATTTGCTTGCCAAGCAGGCGGCCAACTATCGTCGGCTGAATGGTCTCTCCGACCCCGCCGACGCCATGGCCGTGGCCAACAGCGCCAACAACTTTGACGGGCACGTCAGCATCGTCTCTCAGCCGAGCGTCTACAAGAACCTTGGCGAACAGCTCATGGACGTTGTGGCCTTGACCACGGGGAACGACCTTCGGGCCAAGAGCGCAGCGGCCGAACGCTATCAGAAGGTCATGAACGCGGCCTCCGGTGCCAACACTGGCATTGATTCCGATGGTGGCTATTTGGTCGAAACCGACAAGGCCGCTGACATCATGACCACGGCGATAGAAACCGGCGTTCTGGCTTCTCGTTGCACCCGGCAGCCGATTGGCGCGAATTCCGACGGATTTTCCTACCTGGCCGCCGATGATCGCGACCGTTCCGACGGCAAAATCAACGGGATCTCGATTTATCGCAAGGGCGAAGCGGACGAAATGCTGGCCGGTGGCAAGGCCAAGCTCAAGGATCGCGAACTGCGCTTGGAAGACATGTATGGCCTGGTCTATGTGACTGGCCGGATGCTCCGGGACGCGGCGGCCATGGGTGCCTATGTGAAGCGAAATTTGAGGCAGCAGCTCGCGTTCAAGCTGGATAAGGAAATCTGGTCCGGCAACGGCGCGGGTGAATGTCTCGGAATCATCAACTCCGACTTGCCCGTTTCCGTGGCCAAGGAGACCAGCCAGGCCGCCGGAACCATCGTGGCGGAAAACGTCGTCAAGATGCTTGGCCGGTTCCGTGGCGATCTGACAAAAGCCGCGTGGTATGTGAACCAGGACTGTTTGCCGCAACTGCCTTTGCTGAAGATCGCAGATCAGCCCATCTACGCCCTCGACTTCCGGAAGTTCCCCCTCGGTGGCCTGTTTGGCCTGCCCGTCGTGCCCACTGAGTTCTGCTCCACCATCGGCTCGAAGTGGGACATTATGCTGGGTGACTTCAGCGAGTACATGTTGATCGAAAAGGGTGGAGTCGAAGAGGCGGAAAGCATTCATGTGCGTTTCCTGCACGATGAAGTGGCCTTCCGGTTCATTACCCGGAACAACGGCCAGCCGATCCACGACGCGCCCATCATTCCGCTGAACGGCAGCAACACTCTCTCCCCGTTCGTGACCTTGGACGAACGCGCCGAGTGATAACATAAATTTCTGCGCGGTTTCCCCGCAGTTCCTGCGCAGAAATGTCCTACCTCCTCATGGGACCACAATCAAAACGAGTGAGGCGCTTGTAGCAAATCACGGAGTTTTGGACCCGCCCTGGATGAGAGCCGTCTGGGGCGGGTTTTTTTTTCGGAAGCTGACCGCGATGGACCAGACGCGTGAGGCTGGACCCGCTCTCGATGTGAGGGCGGGTTTTTTATTCGGTGGAGATTGCGCGGAAGATTGAGGAGGCCATGGCGGGGCGGCACGGAAGCAACCAGTACGCTGCAAAAGAGGACGTGCAACACGTTGCACCTGCGTCTCAAGGTGAAAAATCACGCGACATCGCCGCCGCCGTAGGCATGAGCGGGGTTTTTTAAGCAAGTGGACGAAAAAATAAAACTGGGAGAGGACTGGGAGAGGGACGCCGAGGCAAACAAAAAGGGGCTAGACTTTTACATCTAACCCCTTGATTTCGTGGCGCGCCCGGCATGATTCGAACATGCGACCTACTGATTCGTAGTCAGGCACTCTATCCAACTGAGCTACGGGCGCGTCGAGAAGTCGGTGTTTAGGGGCAAGCTACCCGAATGTCAACAGTTTTTCTTGCCGTAATCACGAATGCGCTCTTTTTTTCAATTTGCCCCGCCACATCGCCCCAAATCCAGCACATTCGGCTTTGCAGGCCGCCTTTACTCAGCGGCGCAGTCCGGCGTGAGTCCTATCCTGCCGAAGCGTTCGGGCACCATGCGGTATCGGCTGAATTCCGGTGCCGGTCATGGACCCGGGGCGCATTTCAGTTCGTGGTCGCGGACACTTCCTCGTCTTCTTCAATCTCGACAGGCAATGAAAGAAGGACCGCTGAGTCGGCAATGGGCATCTCCTGGACGCTTTGCAGCTTGCGGCCGATGACCCGCGTTCTGACCTTGGCCTTCTCGATGGTCTCGGATGCCTGATGGATTTTTTTCTGCACCGCATCCAGGATTTCTCCGTACTTGCCCCACTCGGTCTTGACGGCTCCCAGCAGATTCCAGACTTCGCTCGATCGTTTCTGGATGGCCAGGGTGCGAAAGCCCATCTGCAGGCTGTTCAGGATGGACCACAGGGTCGTGGGTCCGGCAATGACGATCCGAAAATCGCGCTGAATGCTCTCGCTCAGGCCCGGCCTCCGGATGACCTCCGCGAAAAGGCCCTCGATGGGCAGGAACAGGATACCGAAATCGGTCGTGTGCGGCGGGCTTACGTATTTGTCGCGGATGTCCTTGGCGCAGGCCTTGACCCGTGTCTCAAGCTGTTTTCCGGCAATTTCCAAAGCTTCCACGTCGCCGCGATCCTGTGCTTCGAGCAGGCGCTGGTAGTCCTCGATGGGAAATTTCGCGTCGATGGGCAGCAGCACGGGCGCCTCACTGTCCTGGCCCGGCAGCCGGATCGCGAACTCCACCCGTTCCGCGCCTCCTTTCGTGGCGACGTTTTTCGCATACTGCTCGGCGCTGAGCACTTGCTCCAAAAGGGCGCCGAGTTGCACCTCGCCCCAGGTTCCGCGCGTCTTCACGTTGGTCAGGACTTTTTTCAGATCGCCCACGCCCGTGGCCAGGGACTGCATCTCCCCGAGGCCCTTGTGGACCTGTTCGAGGCGTTCACTGACCTGCTTGAAGGATTCGCCCAGCCGTTTTTCCAACGTACCCTGAAGTTTTTCATCGACGGTCTGGCGCATGGTTTCGAGCTGCCTGGCGTTGTCGGTCTGGAGCATGTGCAGCTTTGTCTCCACGGTGCTGCGAACCGTTTCAAGCTTGGCGGCGTTGGTTTCAGAGAGGCTTGCGATGGCCGCGACCATGGCGTCGAGCTGCTTTTTCTGCGTTTGACCCAGGTCGCCGACGGTCCTGGTTGAAGTTTCTGAAATGCCGTTCAGGGTGGCCAGTATCTCCTCCCGTAGAGCCTTGGAGCTGGCTGCGGACTGCTGCCCGAGGCTGTCCAGCTGAGCCAGGTTGGAGGCTGCGAAGGATGCGAAATTCTGCGCGAGCGTGTCCAGCTGTCTTGATTGCGCGCAGCCGGCGTCGGAGACCCTGTGCATGAGGCCGCCGCCCAGCTCCTTGAATGCGGCGACCACCTCGCGACGTTGTTCGAGCAGGAGGCGTCCGGTTTCATCCCGGTTCCGGGTGATCTCGTCGTGCAGAATCCGCTCGGTCCTCTCCAGGGATTTTTCGACCGCTTCCAGGCGCGCGCCAAGGAGCAGGGTGTTTTTTGAAGTGCGCAGCATGATGGTCAGCAGCAGGAGGATGGTCAGAGCGGGGAGCGCGATGGGGCCGTAGAGAAGAATTTCGTGCATGAGGACCTCGGAAATTTATTGCCGGATAAAGGAAAATGACCGCGAAACCATTTTAAGCCGTCCCTCAGCGGCAGTCTTCGCCAACGGGCTGCTTGAGGGCTGAACCGGAGCGGCTTGTAACCGCCTTGGTATCAGTCTCCAGGGGACCGAGCCCGGGCTTTTTCGGGGATGGTCCCGCCATGCCGGGACCATGGGCCTGCCGCATGGGCGCGCCATGGCCGGTTGCGGTTCGCGGGCGAGGATGAAGGCAAAAGTGCTGGAAATCAATGATGATGGGTGGGTATTTTTCGGTAGATTCGTCTTGGTCTCGCGCCAGACGCGGTCAATCGTCCCTGGCGGAAGAGGTCGCCCGGGGCGTGAGATATCCGGGATGGGACGTCATTGGCCGGATTTAAGGATATATCCGAGCCAGACGTCGCGGTTGCCCAGCAGGGAACGGCTGCGCGTATGTTCAAGAATGGTCAGTTCCTGCCGTCCGAACTCCCGCCGCAACTCCGAATCCGACCAGAGCTGGAAAACCCGCCCGTCCTCGCTCTTTTCGCTTCCGCCCCAGGCCTTCATGCTCAGAAGCATGATCCCTCCGGCTTTCAGCATGCGCATGACGCTGCGCAGCGCCTGCGGGAACTCGGGCTTGGCGAGGTGGACCAGCGTGCCGATGAGCAGGATGCAGTCGTAATGGATGGGGGGCTGGTATTCGAACAGGTCCGCGATGGAGACCGGACAGTCCGAATGCTCGCTGGCCATGATGGCCAGGGTCGGGGAGCGCTCCAGCCCCGATGGCTTGAAGCCCTTGCCCTTGAGCCACTTGAGGTCACGCCCCGAGCCGCAGCCGATGTCGAGGATCGTGCTGCCCGCGCGCAAATGGCGCAGCAGGGGAGTGAGGATGGGAGCCGGATCGATGCGGTTGGTGCGTTCGAAGTAGGCCCGGGCGTTGATCTCGTAGTAGTCGGTCGTGGGCAAGTGGTTCAGCTCCGCAAGGTTCGGGTTGCGTGTCGAAATTGTCCGGTGCGCCGGGTGCCAGAGTCCTTCTAGCGTTGTCGGCGGTAAAAGTCACCTTGCGTCCTGCCGCAGTGGCCTCGAAAGCCGGGGCCATGTTCTTGGTTTTCGTTTTCGGGGAGTGACGACGCTCAAAAAGGCTTCCAGTCCGGTTCGTGTGCGTGTAAGGAAATCGAGGGGTTGGCAATGCGCATTTGTCACGGTTTTCATCTTCCACAGGAGCGACGTTCATGTCTTTTGCCGTTTTACAGAGCGCGTTTGGGCTGGTGGCCTTTGTGCTCATCGCCTGGATTTTGTCCGAGAACCGCCGGGGCGTGCGCTTGCGGCTTGTCGTCATCGGGCTTGCGCTGCAGTTCGCGCTGGCGGTGATGCTGCTCAAGCTGCCCATGTTCCGGGATGTGTTTCTGGCGCTGAACCGGGCCGCGCAGGCGCTGGAGGAGGGGACACGGGCCGGGACGGGCTTCGTTTTCGGATATCTCGGGGGCGGGCCGCTGCCTTTCGCGGAGCCGTATCCGGGCGCGGCCTATGTCTTCGCCTTTCGCGGACTGCCCGTCATCGTGGTCACGGCGGCGTTGTCGGCGCTGCTCTATCACTGGAAGATCATCCCCGTGCTGGTCCGGGGCGTGTCGTTCGCCCTGCAGCGGACCATGGGCATTGGCGGAGCGCTGGGCATCGGATGCGCGGCCAACATCTTCGCGGGCATGGTCGAGTCTCCGCTTTTCGTGCGCCCCTATGTCGCCTCCATGACGCGCAGCGAACTCTTCACCCTGATGACCTGCGGCATGGCCACCATCGCCGGGACCGTGCTCGTCCTCTACGCCGGGATTATCGGTCCGGTCCTGCCGGGCGCCCTTGGGCACATCCTGACCGCCTCGCTGATCAGCGTGCCCGCGTCCATTCTCATCGCGGGAGTCATGATTCCCGAATCCGGGCAGCCCACGCTGGGCAAGGTTTCGCCGCCCTCGGAAAGTCGCGGCTCCATGGACGCCGTGGTGCAGGGCACGACTCTCGGCGTGAAAGTCTTCATCAGCGTCGCGGCGCTGCTGGTGGTGCTGCTGGCCCTGGTCAGCATGTTCAACCAGATTCTAGGGCTGCTGCCCGCCGCCGGAGGCGAGGCGCTGACCCTGCAACGAATCCTCGGTTATCTCATGAGCCCGCTGGTCTGGCTGACCGGCATTCCCTGGAGCGAAGCGCACGCGGCCGGGGGCCTCATGGGCACCAAGATCGTGCTCAATGAGCTTCTGGCCTATCTGGATCTGGCGGCGCTCCCGGCCGGAACCCTGTCCGAGCGCAGCATTCTGATCATGACCTATTCCATGTGCGGGTTCGCCAATGTCGGCAGCCTGGGAATTCTCATCGGCGGGCTGAGCCGTGTCGCCCCGGAGCGGGCCGCCGAGATCGTCGAGCTTGGCCCCCGGTCCATCCTGGCCGGAGTTCTGGCCACGTTGATGACCGGCGCCATGGTCGGCGTGCTGGTCTGAAAAGGAGGAAGGCAATGCGATTTCAAAAGCTGATCCGGTTCATTCCGGTCCTGGTCATCCTGCTGCTGTGCGGATGCGCCTCGCTGTCCCATGTCGGGCACACAGGCCCCCAGGCTCTGACCATCCTGCACACCAACGACCATCATGGCCGATTCTGGAAGAATTCCGCCGGCGAGTACGGGCTTGCCGCCCGCAAGACTCTGGCCGACGCCGTGCGAGCCGAGGTGCTGGTAGGGGGCGGACATGTGCTCCTGCTCGATGCCGGGGACGTCAACACCGGCGTGCCCGAGTCCGACATGCTGGACGCCGAACCGGACATCCAGGGCATGAACGCCATGGGCTACGACGCCATGGTCGTGGGCAACCACGAGTTCGACAATCCCCTTGCCGTCCTGCGTAAGCAGGAGCGCTGGATGAATTTTCCGCTGCTCGCGGCCAACATCTACGATTCGTCGGGGCAGCGCCTTTTTGCGCCCTGGCATCTGTTCCGGCTGCGCGGACTGACCGTGGCCGTATTTGGCCTGACCACCGAAAGCACGGCCATTGTCGGCAATCCGGAGCATGTCAAAGGGCTCGTTTTTCGCCCGGCCATCGACGAGGCGCGCGAACTGGTTCCGCGACTGCGCAATCAGGCCGACGTGGTCATTGCCCTGACCCATCTGGGCTTCGCCGAAAGCGAAATTCCCGGCGTCCCGCAGACGGGGTCCAGGGCACTGGCCCGGGCCGTGCCCGGCATCGACCTCATCGTGGACGGTCATTCGCACACGCAGCTTGACGCCCCGGTGCTTGAGAGCGGGACTGTCATTGTCCAGGCCGGGGAATACGGCAAACATCTGGGCCGGGTCGATCTGCTCTGGACCGGGAGGCAGGTGCGTCTGACCGGCGGGACTCTCTTACCCGTGAACCTGACCAAGAAGGTGGACGGGCAGACCGTGCCGCCGACTGTGCCGCTGGCCGAGGACCCGGCCCTGCTGGCCCTGCTCACGCCCTTCCAGGAAAAGGGGGGCGAGGCCCTGCAAAGCGTGATCGGTCACGGCAACGGCAATTTCACCGCCGACCGCGCCGTGACCCGTTCCTCCCAGACCGCGCTTGGCACACTGGCCTGCCTTGCGCTCATGGAGAAGACCGGGGCGGATGCGGCGGTGATGAATTCAGGTGGCCTCCGCGCCGGGCTGCCGTCCGGGCCCATCACCTACAAGGACGTGCTGACAGTCAAACCCTTCGGCAACACCATCTGCACCGTGGATATGACCGGGGAGGAACTGGCCGAATACCTGCGGCAGACAGCGAGCTTCGAGCCCGGAACCGGCGCTTTCGCGCAGTTTGGCGGGGTCCGGTTCGTGTTCCGGGAAGGGGTTGTGAGCGATGTGTTCGTGGGCGACAAGCCTCTGGATGCCGGGCGGATGTACACCGTGGTCATGGAAAGCTATCTGGCCGGGGGCGGTGACGGGTACCCGGCGGTTAAAGGGCGGCAAGGCTTTGTGGATACGGGATTCGTGGACGCGGATGTGCTGCGCGAATACATCGCGCGTCATTCCCCGCTCGATCCGGCCGATTATGACTCCACCGGGGCCGTGCGCCGGGAATGAGCCCGGGAGCTGCAACGCCTTCTTGATCTGCATCTGATTTTTGGGAGCCGCGCCCTGCATGCGTAGCGATGCAAAGGCCCGTTTCAGCGAAAAAGGCGTGATGCCTATTTCGCTGAAACGGGCCTTTTGTTGATGTTTTTTCAGGTCGCGGCCGGAAATCCATGCCGCGACGTTTGAAATCAGGCCAGATCGAAACGGTCGAGGTTCATGACCTTGGTCCAGGCCGCGACGAAATCCTGCAGGAATTTTTCCTGGGAATCACTGCAACCATAGACTTCGGCGATGGCCCTGAGCTGGGAATTGTAGCCGAAGAGGAGATCTACGCGCGAGGCCGTCCATTTCAGCTCGCCCGTCGCGCGGTCGCGCCCCTCGAACACTCCTTCCGCGCCCTTGGCGGGTTTCCATTCCGTGCCCATGTCGAGCAGGTTCACGAAGAAGTCGTTGGTCAGCGCTTCCGGATGTTTGGTGAAGACGCCGAGCGCGGACTGGCCGACGTTGGCGTTCAGGGCGCGCATGCCGCCGACGAGCACCGTCATCTCCGGCGCGGTCAGCGTCAGCAGCTGCGCCCGGTCGAGCAGCAGCTCTTCCGTCGAAATGGTGAATCTGGCCCGCTGGAAGTTGCGGAAGCCGTCCGCGGCCGGCTCCAGAACCGCGAAGCCTTCCACGTCGGTCTGTTCCTGCGTGGCGTCCGTTCGCCCGGGACTGAAAGGCACGGTCAGCTTGTGCCCGGCGTTCTTGGCGGCCTGTTCAACGCCCGCGCAACCGCCCAGGACGATGAGGTCGGCCAGGGACACCTTCTTGCCGCCGGTCTGCGCCTTGTTGAAGTCATCCCGGATCTTTTCCAGGGTCTGCAGGACGGTCTGGAGCTGATCCGGCTGGTTCACCGCCCAGTCCTTCTGCGGCGCGAGGCGGATACGCGCGCCGTTGGCCCCGCCGCGTTTGTCGGAGCCCCGGAAGGTGGACGCGGACGCCCAGGCCGTGGTGACCAGCTGGGGCACGGTCAGTCCCGAAGCCAGGATCTTGTTCTTGAGGGCGGCCGTGTCCTGCGCGTCGATCAGCTTGTGATCGACCGCTGGCACAGGGTCCTGCCAGATCAGGTCCTCGGCCGGGACGTCCGGACCGAGATAGCGCGAGCGCGGGCCCATGTCCCTGTGCGTCAGCTTGAACCAGCCCCGGGCAAAGGCATCGGCGAATTCCTCGGGGTTGGCCAGGAAGCGCCGCGAGATGGGTTCGTAGATCGGGTCGAAGCGCAGGGACAGATCCGCAGTGGTCATCATCGGCCGCACTTTTTTGGAGGGGTCGTGAGCATCGACGACCATGTCCTCGGGTTCCACGTCCTTGGCCAGCCACTGATTGGCTCCGGCCGGGCTCTTGACCAGCTCCCACTCGTATTTGAAGAGCACCTTCAGGTAGCCCATGTCCCATTTGGTCGGGTTCGGCTTCCAGGCGCCCTCGATGCCGCTGCCGATGGTGTCGCCGCCCTTGCCGCTGCCGAAACTGCTCTTCCAGCCCAGGCCCTGCTCCTCGATGGGCGCAGCCTCGGGCTCGGGGCCGACATGCGTGGCCGGGCCCGCGCCGTGGCATTTGCCGAAGGTGTGCCCGCCGGCCACGAGCGCCACGGTCTCCTCGTCGTTCATGGCCATGCGCGCGAAGGTTTCCCGCACGTCATGGCCGGAGGCGATGGGGTCCGGGTTGCCGTCCGGGCCTTCAGGGTTGACGTAGATGAGGCCCATCTGCACGGCGGCCAACGGATTTTCCAGGTCCCGCTCGCCGGAGTAGCGGCTGTCGGGCTTGTCGCTCGTGGCCAGCCATTCCTGTTCCGCGCCCCAGTAGATGTCCTGCTCCGGCTCCCAGACATCCTCGCGTCCGCCGCCGAAGCCGAAGGGCTTGAGTCCCATGGATTCAATGGCGCAGTTTCCGGCGAGGATCATGAGATCCGCCCAGGAGATCTTGCGCCCGTATTTCTGCTTGATGGGCCAGAGCAGCCTGCGGGCCTTGTCGAGGTTGACGTTGTCCGGCCAGCTGTTCAGTGGCGCCAGACGCTGCGACCCGGACCCGGCCCCGCCCCGGCCGTCGCCGGTGCGATAGGTGCCCGCGCTGTGCCAGGCCATGCGGATGAAAAGCGGGCCATAGTGGCCGTAATCGGCAGGCCACCAGTCCTGTGAATCGGTCATCAGGGCGATGAGGTCCTTTTTGATCGCGTCGAGGTCAAGGGATTTGAACTCTTCGGCGTAATTGAACTTTTCGCCCATGGGGTTGGAAAGATTTGATTGCTGGTGCAGGATATTGAGGTTCACCTGGTTCGGCCACCAGTCACGATTCGTCCTGCCGCCTCCGCCCGCTGCGGGGTTGGTTCTTCCGGTCACGGGGCACTTGCTGCCATCACTCATTGTCGCACTCCTAGAGGGTTCGGGTTTATACTATGATAGGCTTTTTCAATATAATGCTGTCCGAAGCGCTCGACACGCTTGAAGGTACGTAACCATCGAGAAATCAATGATTCGAATTCCTATTAGCAACTTCTGAAAAAAAAGTCTTCATCAGAGTCTCGCCCATGTCATAATGATACACTTTTGAGGTGTTGTTTTGGCGGGATGGTTCGGAGTGGAGCCGTGACGTCGGGGAGGGTCCACACCATATTAAAAGGGCTCCTCGGTAAAAGCAGATAACCGAATTCTCAACTATATAGGAATCTAAAAAAAACAATCCTCGCATCGGCTCTCCAATAAGGTCCGACTAATCATATTTTCTGACTTATTTATGTAAATGGAATTTTTAAGTGCAAAATTATCACTAAAAAAATAAATTCCATTTTAGACATATAAATAATGTCATACATACAGGAAATCTATATAGTGATTGACTGGTCTCGTCATACGGTTTTGATAAAATATTTGCCCTGTCAATTACAAATATGTATGAGATCGACAAAAATGGAATCATCCAGGGCGCATTAAAAATGATGATTTTGTAATAATAATTATTTCTAATAAAAGTGTTCTTATATTTTTAATTGCATGAATAAATTTTATGAAGATGATTTTTTTTTTATTCCTCCAACAATTCAACAAACGATCATGAACATGAATATCAGAAACAAGCTCGTTATCATCGTATTTTCCATGTGGATTTTAGGGTCTGTTTTGCTTGTCTTGCTCTCCTATCATACTGCAAGCAATCAGCAGATTGAAAGTATTCGCGCCAGGGTTCGTGACTATGCTGCACTTGGTGTCATGAGCATTCCTGTTGAAGATCATGTATTATTGAAAAATTCAGAAGATGAAGGTTCAGATTCATACGCGAGTGTAGTTGAAGCATTGCGCCGAATTCGAGACAATAGTTCTGGTCTCCACTTTGTGTACACGGTACGCAAGGGGGAAAACGGCGAAGTGATCTTTGTCGGTGATGCGGAGGAGAGCGAGGAGGATAAATCCCATATCGGAGAGGTTTACGAAGACGTTTCGCCACTGATGAAAAAGGCCGTGATGGGAGGGCTGCCCGGTCCAGCCGTGGAGAACGAATTCTACGAGGATCAATGGGGTACGTTTCTGAGCGCTTACGCTCCCATATTCACGGCTGACGGGCAAATGGACGGAGTGCTGGGAGTGGACATCTCCTTGGAGGACGTCAATATCATGTCCCGCGCCTTGCTGGGACGCATGGGCCTGTCTTTCACGGTCATCACCGCCATCATGATACCAGCCATCCTCCTTTTTTCACGAGGCATGGTCCGGCCGATCAAGACTTGCGTGGCCTTCACCGACCATTTGGCCCATGGTGATTTTTCCCGCGAAGTGCCAGAAGAATTGCGGCGACGAGGCGACGAACTGGGCGATCTGGCGCGTTCGTATCAGACCATGATCGGTAACAATCGTAACCTTATCCAGAGTCTGAACGTCGGAATACAGACGGTCTCGGCTTCAGTCGAGAGTCTCACGGCCTTTAGCGAAAAATCGAGCCACAGCGTTCACACCCTCGCGGAAAAAAGCTCCACCGCAACGGCGGCGGCCGATGAGTTGAGCAAGGATACCGTTGCCGTGGCAGGCAGCATGCAACAAACCTCCGCGAATCTGGACAGTGTGGCGGCGGCTACGGAAGAGATGACTTCCACCATAGCCGAGATCGCGGAAAATACAGAGCACGCCCGCACTACCACGGATCAGTTTTCGCGCCAGGTAGAAAGCTTCGCCACCCTGTTACACGATCTAGGCGCTTCGGCCCAGGACATAGGCAAGGTCACCGAAGCCATCTCCGGCATATCTTCCCAAACCAATCTTCTGGCCCTGAACGCGACCATTGAAGCCGCCCGGGCCGGTGAAGCCGGGCGTGGATTCGCCGTGGTTGCCAACGAAATCAAGGAACTGGCCAAGCAGACCGCCGAAGCCACCGACGACATCAGGATCAAGATTGGCGGTATTCAGAATGTGGCGGGAAACGCCGTTCAGGACATGGACGAAATCGTTCTGGCCATTCGCGAACTCAGTACATTCGTGTCCACCATTGCGGCCGCCATCGAACAGCAGTCCGCCGTGACCCGCGAACTGGCCGCCAACATCTCCGAGGCCACAGGCGGCGTGCAGGATACCAACGCCCTGGCGTCGGAAATGTCCCAGGCATCCGAAAGAATCGCGGCTGACATCGCCGGGGTGGATGCCGTGGCCGTCGTCATACGTTCCGGTTGCCTGGAGTTGCAGAATAACGTCGGGGATCTCTCCACGCTGGCCGGACAGTTGCAGGCTCTGATGGGGCGTTTCAAGGCTTGAGAACAGGGGGGGATGGACTCCCTTAAGGATGACGGACACGGCGTGCGAGGTGGACCGCGCCTCTTCTTCCGCAAGAAAAAAGAGCCGGGGCGGTCATTCGCCCCGGCTCTTTTTTCGCCTTACACTTCAAGCTGCTGTATCCCTTCCAGCGTCCACTGCGCGGAGGCCGAGCTTTCGTCGCGGCGGATGTGCCACATCTCGCGGATTTGTTCCGAAGGCGCGCCCGGGCCGTCTTCGCGGAGCAGGGCGTCGAAGAGGACGCTGATTACGGTTTCCTGGCCTTCGGTGCGGGATTCCAGGATGCGCGCGTCGACCATCAGGATTTCCGTGCGGCCCGGGGTGGGGTCGTCCGTGGCCTGGCGGGCGATTTCCGCGTGCACCTCGGGGCTTGTGAACTGGCGGATGTCGTCGATGTCGCGGCGGTCCCAGGAACCTTGCAGGCGGACGTAGAGGGCCTTGGCGCCCGACAGGAATTCCTGCTCGTCAATATCCTTCGGCAGCACGGGGGCTTGCTGGGCCTGGGGCTCCAGGCGCTGGCCCCAGCCGCCGCCGGATGCCGTCGTGTGCTCGGTCCCGGCCCCCTGGAAGGCGTACGGGGCGGAGTTTGCCGTGGCGGCGCGTCTCGATCTGATGAACTTGAAGAGCAGGAAGCCGCCTGCGGCCAGGAGCAGCATGTCGAGCATGCCGGGGCCGGCGAAGCCGCCGCCGAAGAGCATGGAACCGAGCAGTCCGCCCATCAGCAGGCCGCCGAACATGCCTCCGAGGCCGCCGAAACGCGAAGGCGAGGCGGGCGTGGCCTGCTGCGTCATGCCGGGGCTTTTATCCGCTGGTTTCGCGTAGCTCTTGTTGTACGAGGACTTGCTGCCGAAGGAGCCGCCTCCGCCCATTCGTTTGGCATCCGCAATGTCGGGCCAGGCGAAGCAGAGTGCCAGGGCGAAGAGGGGAAAAAAGAGATAGGCCAGGGGGAAAGGCAGGGCAGCGGCGCTGCTGGAATTGCTGTTCATGGAACCTCCGGGGTTTGGCTGGAGGTCCAAAAAAAGACCTCCAGCATGTTTGTCATGCTGAAGGTCTGGCTCATCGGTGGAAACCGACGACAGGGCCAAGCGCGTGAGCGCCAGTATTGTTGACCTTGCCTCGTGGAGCTACTCCCCTTCAAGGTTGGTAGCTAGGGTTGTTACGGTCCGTTTGTCAAGAATTTTCGGACAGAAATAATCCGAAATCATTGTCCCGAGGTCGTGGCGGTGAGGTGCGCCCTCTCTGAAAATCCGCCAAAACAGGCTCTTTCGTCGCGACCTTGCGTTACGGCGCACGTTCCGTGCGAGGATGATCCCCTTCGTTTGTCGTGTCTTTGCAGAGGGTGCGCGCGCTTTTGACCAGTTCCCGGAACAGGCCGCGCTGGCTGCCCAGATAGAGCAGGAATTCGGGATGCCATTGCACGCCGACCAGAAAGCATTGGGACGGATCTTCCACGGCCTGCACGATTCCGTCGAGGTCGCGACCGGTCACCAGAAGGCCCGTGCCCACGCGGTCGATGCCCTGGTTGTGCAGGCTGTTGATGCGCGAACATCCACGTCCGAGCAGTCTGGCCACCACGCTTTGCGCGATGGTCGGATCCTGTGGGACGCACAGGGTCTTGAGCGGCAACAGGGTCCGGCGGTGGGAGGTTTTGTGGCGCAGGAAGCGCAGGTCCTGAAACAGCGATCCGCCCCGGCAGACGTTGAGCAATTGCGCTCCGCGACAAATGCCGAGCAGGGGAAGCCCGCGCCTCAGCGCGTCACGGATCACTGCGGTTTCCAGCGCGTCGCGTGCGGTGTCGTAGTTGGGCTCGACCTCCGGTTCGGCGGCATAGAGCACCGGCTCGATGTCATGACCGCCGGTGACCACCACGCCATGATACTCGTGGCGGCGTTCTTCGTCCCCCGGACGCAATTGAAGCGGGCGTCCGCCGTACAGACGAATCGCCAGGGCCGCCAGGGTTCGGGGACCAACGGCGCCGCGCCGTGGACCCGTGATGGCGATCATCGGCCCAGCCATTCTCTTTCCACGGTCGCGGGCCAGTCGCCGAAGAGGCGCTGGAGCGGGTCATCGAGATATTCGAGATAGGCGGCGCAGCAGGCTTCAAGGCGCTGGTTATCGGCGGCCAGGCGCTCGACCTCCACCCAGTCGTTCCAGGCGACATAAAGCCCCCATTCGGGCTTGTGGATGTCGCAATCCGGCAACCGGTAATGAAAGGTGGGGCGGGCCTTGATCAGCACGTCGTCGGCCTTGGCGCGGACGCGTTTTTCGTCGAGAAACATGAACAGCGGCAGCATGTCGAGGGCGCGGTTTCGAGTCGGGTTGTAGGCGAGATAGTCGTCGATCAGGGTCGCAAGGCCGGGCAGGTAGTCTGCCGCGATGACCTTTTCGACATATCCTGCGGGGAACGGGTTGACGTAGCTGGTTACACGGCGCGAGAGGTCGATGTCGGCGCGCTCGAACAACCAGTCGTAAAGGCACAGAAAGGCCTTGAGGCTTGCCGTTATCAGTTCGGGTTCAAAGCTGGGCAGTTCGGGATTGAACTGCATGCCAAAAGCGTTGACGATGCTGTCGGATGTGCCCTTGGCGCCCGCTGCACGCAAACGCACGATGAGCGCTTCGACCTCGTGCAGCCTGGTCAGGGGGAGCGGCGGGCTGATGATTTCAAGCGGCACGAGCAATTCGGCTGCCCACGCCAGGACGTCCTCGGCGGTGCGGCCGAAATCCACAACTGGAGCGCCTGCCATGTGGGGCTCGCGGCCGAGTTTTTTGAGCAGGTCGAAATCGAGTTCGACCACCCAGTCACCGGCCGCATCACCCGTCAGAAGGCGCTCGTAACGCCCCGTGGCTTCCATCCGCAGCCCAAGGAATTCCGCCACGCATCCGGCCAGCGCATCAAGTTCGAGTCCGCTGATCTCCAGCTCGACCCCGACCCGGCGCATCTGTCCCTCGGCGTTTTTCAGCCATGGCGGCTGTTTGAGTTTGTGCTTTTCGTCATGCATTCATGATCCTTCCCAGGCGTATGTTATCCTTTTTTTGTCATGAAGCGCCGTATCGCCTCCGCAAGCTGGTTGGTCTGCGTCGGCTTGCTGATGTAGTCGTTCATCCCGGCGGCCAGGAATTTTTCCTTGTCTCCTGAAAGCGCGTAGGCCGTCAGCGCGATGATCCACACGTCGGAACGTCCCTTGGGCTCCTTGATCTTGCGGATGTTTTCCGTTGCTTCCAGACCGCTCATCACAGGCATCTGGATATCCATGAAAACGCAGTCAAAGGAGTGGCGGCGCACGGCCTCGACCGCTTCTCGACCGTCCCCGACACATGTCACCTCATGGCCCATGCGCTTCAGCAGGGCTGCAACGGCCAATTGGCTCACGACTTCATCTTCGACGACCAGGATGGACAAGACCCTGTCACCGTCTGTCGTCTCGTGTCTTTTGCCGCTTTCCACAACACGGAACTGTCCGTCGATGGGCATCGGCAGATGGAGCATGATAGTCGTGCCCTGGCCGACGGCGCTGTCCACGAAGATGTCGCCGCCCATGACGTGCATGAGCCGCTTGACGATGGCCAGTCCGAGTCCGGCACCCTGGAACTGGCGAGTGTAGGAAGTTTCGTTTTGAGTGAAGCGCTCGAAGACCAAATCGATCTTCTCGTCGGGGATGCCGATGCCGGTATCGCTGACGCTGATGTACAAATGGGCCTTGTCCGGGTCATCGCGGAACGACCGGGTCCATGCCTCCACACGGACCGAGCCTTCGGCGGTGAATTTGACGGCGTTGCCGACAAGGTTGAACAGGATCTGCCGGATGCGTGCTTCATCCCCGACCAGTCGTTCGAATGAACCGGTTTCGACCGAGGTGATGAGGTCGACCCTCTTATCCGCACAGGCCATGCTGAAGATATGGGACACGGAATCGAGGAGACCTTTGAGCTCGAAGGGTTCACTGGCCAGCGTGATCCAGCCCGCTTCCATGCGCGAGAAGTCCAGGATGTCGTTCAGAAGGGAAAGGAGCCTGCGGCTGGAGTCGAAGGCCATCTGGATGTATTTGTCCTGTTCCTCGGGACCGCCCCCAAGGCGCAGGAGCTGGAGCATGCCCAGCACTCCGTTGAGCGGCGTGCGGATTTCATGGCTCATGTTGGCCAGGAATTCAGATTTGGATCGGTTGGCGGATTCGGCAGCCTCCTTGGCGGCCAGTGTCGTGAGTTCGGCGTGTTTGCGGACTGTGATGTCCTCGCTGAAGCAGACGATGCCGCCAACCTCGCCGGAATCCCTGCGCCATGGCCTGATCTCCCAGCAGATCCACTGTGTGGAGCCGTCGGCGTGTTCAAAGAGGTCCTCGGCTGCGGACTCTACCGCGCCGGCCAGGCAACGACGATGGATTTCCTTCCAGTGTTCGGGAATGTCCGGAAATATTTCGTAATGGCTTATGCCGATAAGGTTCCGGTCGCCGAGATTGTAGTCCTCTGCCCAGCGACGACTGACGGCGATGTAGCGCATCCGGGTATCGAACATTGCGATGGATGCGGGTGCGTACTCCACGAACAAGCGCAGTTGTTCCTCCCGTTCGGACAATACCCTGCGCATCCGGATTTTCTGCAGCGCTTCCGAAACGGCTACCGCCAGGGATTCGGCGACCTCCTGGTCAAGAGGGTCGTAGCCTCCGGGTTTGTTGCCCAAACCGACCATGCCGATGACCTTGCTCCCGTGTTTGATCGGCACGCCCAGAAAAGATGTCAGCGGGGGGTGCCCGCCCGGGATGCCGCGCCAATCCGGGTGTTTCGAAGGATCGTTGGTCAGAACGGAGATTCCGTTGGTCATGACCGCGCGGTAGATTCCCCGAACGGGGAATTTCTTGGGCGGCAAGTTCCCCGTGGACTTCGCGGCCAGATACATGCTGCATTGTTCCCAGCCCGGATCGGTCATGGCGAATATTTCCAGCATCCCGGAACTGCCCAGCTCTCCCAAGAAGCCGAAGGAACTGTCCGTGAGCTTCTCCATGATTTTCAGGCAGGCTTTGCCGAAGTGTTCCTCGTTGGTGTTGGTCAAAGCGATGCGGAAGACCTGATTCACGGCCTCCTGCATTGCATTCGTGCGCTGTAAGCGCATCTGAGCCTTTTTGCGGTCCGTGATGTCCATTCCGTAAATATTGAAATAGTCTTTCCCTTTGATGGGCGTGATGTCCATGAACAGGATCCGCTCACCCACATTGATTTCGAACTGGGTATGTGCGTCGCGCCGGAGGGGCATATCAATGTGTGCACGCAATGATTCCGGGACGCGATCACCCGTTTGAAGTCCGAACTGGCGCAGAAAGGCCTCGCTGGATCTGTTGGCATGGGTGATGCTCAGGTCCGGATCGATGCGCATGACCAGGGAGGGGTTTTCGGCCGGGAATTTGGCCCAGCTCTGGGCTTCCAATTCCGCCAGTTTGCGGTCCGTGATGTCACGGTTGCTGATGCGCCGGCCTAGGGGGGTGCCGTCCGGCGCAAAAATGTCCACGCAGTGGTGACTGATCCAGATCACCCGGCCGTCGCGGTGGACAATCCGGAAATCGAGACTTTCGGACGACTTGTTTTTAGTCCTCTTTTTCTTCAAGTGGGCCTGGTACAGCTCTCTGTCTTCAGGGTGTACGATTTTCAGGATCAGATCCGCATCCGCCAGAAACTCTTCGGCGTTGTAACCGGTTATCCGCAGGCAGGCGGGGGAGACCCACAGCAAGCGTTCGTCAGCGGAGCGCCAGTATTCCCAGTCGAAGGTGTAGTCGGCCACGGTGCGAAGCATGATCTCGCTTTCCCGCAGTTGCCGCTCCATCCGTTTGGACTCGCTGATGTCCAGGGCATAGGCCACGCGGGACACGGGGCGGCCGGATTCGTCCCTGAGGACGGTCAAATCCAGCAGGACCGGGAAGGTGCTGCCGTCCTTTCTCAGGTGTTCGGACTCGAACACGCCGTGGCCGTCTGTCTCGACGGTCCGGATCTGTTCCGGCAGAAGAGCGCGGGCTTCGGGCGAGAATAGATCGAACACGGGCAGAGCGACCAGCTCCTCGGGCAGAAAACCGCGTTGGCGGGCGAAGGACGGATTCACGGTCACAAGCGAGTTGTCATCTACTTTGGAGATGGCTATCCCGAATTCGGCGTTTTCGAAGACGTGCTGCCAGCGCCGGGCCTGGCTCTGAGCGCGTTTCAGGTCAGTGATGTCCAGAAACGTCCCTACGGCGCCGGACACGGCCCCCGTGAAATTACGCAATGGGGTTGCGTTGCCGAGAATGGTGCGGATTTCACCGTCGGCGAAGACCAGGTCCACCTCCTGGGAAATTACGACTTCGCCTTTTGCGGCACGCTGCATCGGCAATTCGTGCAGCTCCAATTTCCTGCCTTTGGACATGGTCTTATAGGAGACGCCCTCGAAGGTTTTGCTGGCATTGGTTCCGGGTTCCATGCGCAAAATCCGATAGCTGGCCTGATTGCCGATGATGGTTCTGGCCTCTGTGTCGCGGGTGATCCATATCGCAGCCGGGGCCTGTTCCATGATGGCTTCAAGTTCCATGGCACGCCGCTCAGATTCCATGCGAGCCAGATCCAGCTCCTGCGTACGTTTGGCCACCAGGGCTTCAAGTTCCTCATTGTTCAGCCGCAGCACCTGTTCCGCGGCTTTCAGCTTGCTGATGTCCGTGTAGGTCATGACCACGCCTTCCACATCACCCCGGATGTCGTAGTACGGGAAGACGCGCTTGAGGAAGTATCGTCCGCCTGCGTCTCGCAGTTCCCTATCCAGCTCCGTGCATGTGCGCCGGACCTCCCGGGCGTCATGGAGCAGGTTGTCATCGGCCACGCGGGACTTCACTTCGGAAATGAGGCGTCCCTGGTCCGCAACGGCAAGATGGAAGACTTCAGTGGCCTCCGGCGTCGCGCGCATGACGCGCAGCTCCCTGTCCAAAAAGACGGCGGGCAGCTTGGTGCTGCGCAGCAGGTTCTCCACGAAGCCGTGCGCGTGGGCGAGTTCCTCCACCTTGACCGAGAGTTCCTCATTCAAGGATTGCAGTTCTTCGCGCGAGGCGTCCATCTCCTCGTTGGAGGACTGCAGCTCCTCGTTCATGCTGATCAGTTCTTCGTTGGATGCGCGTAATTCCTCGTTGAGCTTTTCATACTCCTCGATGACTTTTTGCAGCTGCTCCTGTGTGGCCTGAAGTTCGTCCTCATACCGCAGCACAAGGCTGCTTTCGCTCAGACTTTGAGGGACGGCACAGTCGGGTCTGATTTCCCGGGTCTCGATTTCCTTGAAAATGACCAGCACGGAGAGCAGACGTCCCTTATCGTCCGTGACTGGATCGGCGCAGAGGTCCAGCCAACGGGAAGGATCGCCCTGCAGGCGTATCCCACTGGCCGTGCTCGGCTCCAGCGAAGAAAAAGCCTGGTTCAGGACGGAGCGCAGGTGCAGCCGCAGGTCCTTTCGTGCGAGCTTGAGAATGTTCAGGCTTGGTTCGCCCGAAGCCAGCGAAAGATAGGGTGTGGTGTCTCCGGTCAGGTGGAGGATGTGATATTCGGGGCTGACCAGGGCGGCGGCGGGGGAGTAGTGGCGGAGCAGGACTTCGCTGGCCGTTGTCGCCGGACTTTTGATCCTCGGCGGGGAGAATTCAGGCAGGACTGGCAGCGACAGGGAGCGGCGCAGCATGACCGAACTGTTCACGTCCGGTCGTTCGGCGCCGGCACGGCTGCGGAATATCCTCCATTTCTTGTCGATGACTTCCAGGTGCAGGTTGGTGTTATCCACGTTTTCGGCGGATCCGAGGAAGAGAAAGCCCCCGGCGTGGAGGGCGTGCGCCATCAGGGACAGGGCCTTGGACTGCAGAGGGGGCGTGAGGTAGATCAGCAGGTTGCGGCATACCACCAGGTCGAGATGCAGAAAAGGCGGGTCCTGCAGCAGGTTGTGGTGCACGAAGACAATCCGTTCCCGAAGCCGGGGCTGGACCGTCCAGTCGCGGTTGCCGCTCAGGAAATGGCGCTCCAGGCGCTCCTTGGAGACATGCCGCAGCGCCTTGGCGGGGTAGGTCCCTTTTCGGGCCGTTTCGATGGATCGCTGGTCGATGTCGGTGGCGAAGATTTTCACTCCGCAGCGAATGTCCTCCTGCTGCATGTATTCGTCGAGGAGCATGGCGATGGAATATGCTTCTTCACCCGTGGAACAGCCGGCAACCCAGACACGTATGGTCTCGTCGTCGGATCTGTCCTCGAAAATCTTCGGCAGGACCTTCTCGCGAATCACCTCGAATGCATCTGGGTCGCGGAAGAAGGAAGTGACCCCGATGAACATGGATTTGAAAAGTTCAAGTGATTCTTCAGGATTGTTTTCCAGTTCCCGCAGGTACTCGTCCAGGCTCGTCCGACCGGTCAGAAGCCGTCTCTTGTTGATACGGCGGACAATGGTGCTATGCCTGTATCCGGAAAGATCCTGGCCGGTCTGTTGCTGTATGAGGTCGAAAATCTTTTTGATGTGGCACGGCTTTTCTGTCTGAGCCATGGGCATGCCGGCGAGTTCTGTGATCCGTGCGCCCAGTTCCTCAAGGGGCAGAACCGCGTCCACCACTCCTGTTTCCAGGACGCTTGAGGGCATTCCCGGCTGGATGGCGGTCAATGGGTCCTGGACAAGCACCAGACCTTCGGCCTTGGAAACATGGACGGCTCCAATTGCGCCGTCGGACCCCGAGCCCGACAGAATGACGCAGGCCGCGTTGCATCCCTGGTCACGCGCCAGGTTGTCGAGAAAACGGTCAATGATCCTGTAGCGCAGATCGTGTCCGGACGGCAGCAGCCTCAGCACGCCGTTCTCGATGCCCAATTCCCATCCGGACGGCACGGTGTAGATGGTGCCGGGCTGAAGAGGCGTGGTTTCTCCAATTTCTCGCACGGGCAGGGGAGTGAAGCTGGCCAGCACTTCCTGCATGTGGCTCTTCGTATCGGCGGGCTGGTGCGTGACAACCACGAGTGCCGCCCGGAGCGTTGCAGGGATATGAGCTAAGAGGGTGCGCAGGGCTTCAATGCCGCCGGCCGAAGCCCCGATGGCGACGACCGGAAAAGGCAGACGCTTGCTCTTGCGTTTTGATTCGCTGTGGTGGGCGTCTCGGGGGGCCGTGCTCCGTTCGCTCATGGGGGCTCCTGTTTGAGGAGGCGTTCTCCTCCGGGTGTCTGTTTGCAACACGTATTCAAGACACGGAATCCACGGAACGATGCTCTTTCCGCAGAATCTGCGCGCGTCTTGTTCTGGATCGCCAGAAGTTGCCGACGTGCGTGTCGGACCCGCTTTGCACCCTTCCATAAGCCTCAACACGACGACGCTGTCAACGAAATGAATGTATGACAACACTGGGTTGCGAGGTTAGGCGTTTTTTGTATCGGGAGGATTCCCGTAGCGCCGTTCGTCACTTGCGTGAGACCGTTCCATCAAGGCGGAAGATACCGGCGACTTGACCGCTCAAGAGAAGTATCGACAACCGGCCGACAGTCTGTGGTTCCGCATGGGCAGGGCCGGGAGTTGGCTCTGAAATGACGCGCGAGGGTGTCCGGAATTTGTGTAAACGGCAGTGTTAGAGGTTGATCATTCTGTCTTCGAACTGGATGCTAAATCTTGTCAGCGCAGCTTTCCAGTCTCGAATCGGCATAGTCCATTTCCGGCTGATGTTCTGTAGTGCCAGATAGAAGAGCTTGGCAAGGGAGTCGTCACTCGGGACCGATCAACGCCGCGTTTGGGGCGTAAAATGGAGGTTGTGATGTCGCGTTCCCGGAAGCTCGTTTGGCAGGGTGTCCTCTCGCTCGCCATTTGGACCGTGTTCGTTGGGTTTCTCTACAGGGACGCTTCAGAAGAACGTCGCCTTCTTCAAGGTCGCCTAGGCCTGCTCCTGAGCACCAATCAGACTTCGTGGTCTTTCTTCCAGCTTCCAAAGAAAGGTGAACATACAAAAACAAGTCCATTTTTGTGTGCTTGTTTTTGTTTGTGGCGGAGCGTCTTGACCACGAGCTGCTTCGCCCACAAATGTCTTAGCCAAGGCGAACGCACTGTGGACCATCTGATCCAGTCCGTGCGTTCCGGCTAGTAGAGTTTCCACCTGAAGGCTTGTGCAAATTTCCGGGGCCTCTTTTACTTTGTCCAAGAGCGTGAAAAGTGAAAAAAGAGGATGTTTACGTGCGTATAAATATCCTTGCAATGAGTTGTTACTTGGTAGTATTATTTAAAAGTTTTAATTTTGTGTGTACGAATTTTTCCCATTTAGAGTGATATATATCTAGCATTAATGAGTATTTTTTATATTTAATAATAAATACTAATAAATATTTCGGCAGTAAATTTCATTTATGCATTTTCTAAACGTTTTTTATTATATTCCGATATTTTTTTAGAATTTTATTTATTACAGGCGGTTGAATTTTTTTCAGGAGGAAGCAATGAGAGTGTTTTTTTCTTTTTTTGATGCTGCTTTTCAGGCTCACTGCATCAGAATTTTGCTCATGTCGGTTGTCTTCCTTTCTTTTTCAATGCCTGCCGTGGCCACGGGTTTACTGGATACGTACAGGCTGGCCGTTCAGAATGATCCTGTATTTCAAAGTTATCAATTTCGGACCTTTGTTGCTCAGGAAGGAAAACGGCAGGCTCTGGCCGCCATGCTCCCGACGGTGATGGCTACGGGCAGTTACATGCACAAGAGCCAGGACATCGTCAGCAGCGACAACGAGGTCTACGCGTCGGGCAGTTCCGAGTACGGAACGACCGTGTACGGCGTTACCCTGACCCAGCCTTTGTTCAACTGGGGGGCCTATGTCGGGTGGAAACAGGCCGAGGTCGTTCGGGCACGCTCGGAGATGGAGTTCGTTCTGGCCGGTCAGGAACTGATCACCCGCGTTTCGGATCTTTATTTCCAGGCACTGGCCGCAAAGGATCGGCTCGACTACGCCCTCGTCGAGCAGACCGCAGTCGAGAAACACTTCGAACTGGCCCAAGGCCGTTCGGACATGGGCCTCATTCCCATCACCGATCTCTATGACGCCAAGGCGCGCCTCGCGGCCACCGAGGCCTTGACCATCGAGGCGCGCAACAGGCTTGACGACGCCCTGCAAGCCTTGAGCGAAGTGACCGGCGCGCCCGTGGACGGTCTTGGCCCCCTGGCGCAGAACATCACTCTGAAGAGGCCTGAGCCGCCGACCCTTGATTCCTGGCTCGCCGGAGCCCTCGAAGGGAACCCGGCCATCGAACTGAGCAAGAAGGCCGTGGAAGTGGCCGAACTCGAAGTGAATCGTCAGAACGCCGCACATTATCCCACCCTGGATCTGGTCAGTTCCTTCGACAACGAGAACACCGAGGATTCGCTTTTCGGTGGAAGCAGCGAGGTCGACACATACAAGATCGGCGTGCAGTTCAATCTGCCCTTGTACCAGGGTGGGGAAGTCGCCTCCAAGGCCCGCTCCGCGCGGCACGAGGTCGGCATCGCCCGGCAGGATCTGGTCAAGCAGTCCCGGTCGGTTGCGCGCAAGACCCGCTCGGCATTTCTTGGCGTCGACAGTTCGCTCAAGAGGGTGGACGCACTCGCGCAATCCCTTGACGCCAACAGGCTGGCCCTCGACGCCAAACAGGAAGGGTACATGTCCGGGCTCTTCACCAGCCTGGCCGTACTGGACGCCGAACGCGACCTGGCCCTGGTCAGCATCGACCATGCGCAGGCGCGCTACGACTACATTCTGAACAGTTTGCGGCTCAAGCAGGCTGTAGGAACCTTGACCGAACAGGATTTGATGGATCTGGAAAACTGGCTTTTGAAATAGCCTCGTACACGCTGTCGACCACTTGGAGGGTATGGGAATGCTGAAGCATCTGCGCGAAAGATTCGCCGCCATGAGGCGTGGCTCCGTTTCTCCGATTGAACCCCGGCGAAAGATGAGGTTTGAAACCCTGGAGCCCCGCATCCTGCTTTCGGCGGATCTGGGCATGGAGCATCCGGACCTTGCTCAGCAGGACCAGGCAGCCACGGTGGCCATCGAACAGCCTCTGGAGCATGCCGTGGATCCCGCAGCGTCGAGCGCGGGCGATGCTCCTGTGCAAAACAGCACGGGTTCCTTCGAATCCAGGACCGAACTGGTTATCCTCGACGCTTCCGTGACCGACCATCGGGATCTGCTTGACGGACTGCGCGAAGCCTCGCCCGGCAATGTTTCCTACGACGTGTACCAGCTCGACGGTGACAGTGATGGATTCGAACAGATCGGCGACATTCTCGACGGTCGCAGCGGTGTCGATGCGCTCCACATTTTCAGTCACGGGAGTTCCGCCCATCTGACTCTGGGAGCGAGCACCGTCAGCCTCGCCGAACTTGACCGTTACGGAGATGAACTCGGGTCCTGGGCCGCGAGCTTTGACCATGGCGCCGACATTCTGCTCTACGGGTGCGATGTCGCGTCCGGCGAAGCGGGAATCAACTTCGTGCAATCCTTGGCAAATTTGACCGGACTCGATGTCGCCGCGTCCTCCAACGCTACCGGCACCTCGATCCATTCCGGTGACTGGATCCTCGAAGCGAGCAGCGGGCAGATCGCCACTACCACCCTGACCGATTTCGCCTACCCGCACCTGCTTTTCAATCTCAGCGGCACCGCAGGGGGCGACACTCTCTGGCTCGACGGTTGGGGCACTACAACCGACGGGATTATTCAGTACAGTTGGAATTCCGGGGCCAGTTGGTCTCAGCACACCCTGACCGGCGATCTGTTGATCGACCTGGGTGAAGGGGATGACACCGTTGTCATCCAGGGTTTCGATACCTCGTTTTCTTCTCTGTTCCAAATTGTCGGAGGCGGGGGAAACGATACCGTCATCGTCAATCCCGGAGTGGCGATCACCGCCGGCCAGATCGACTGGGGAGCCGAAACCATCACCATCAATCCCGATTCGTCGCTGATCGCCACCGACACCATCAAATTTGAAGCGGTCGCGGTCGACAACAGTTGGAACGGTCATGCCCAGGCGTCAATCACCATCGATGGCGCAACCCTGAGCGGCAGCACCATCAGTATCGCCGCCTCCACGAGCGTCACGGCCGCCGCCGGCCTTGATCTGGGTCTGCCCTTGGATGTGGCGCTCATAAATACCCATTCAAACGCGATTGTTTCCATTTCAGGCACTTCTCAGATCAACAGCACCGGCGCCGTCACCATCACTGCAACCTCCACGACCGCAACCACCGCCCTGGCCAAGGCCAAGTCCTTGGGCGGGTCCGTGACGGCCGACGCCGCCGTGGCGACATCCATCGTCGATGGATCAGCGGCAGTCCGCGTAACCGGCACCACCGCCTTCAGCGTGGCCGGTGCCCTCAGTCTCGGTGCTTCGAACACCAGGAGCGTGACCACAACCGCCGACGGATCGGCTGGCGGGGACACTGCTGCGGGTGGCAGCGTGGCCGTGGCCGTGGTCAGCGGTGATACCGAGGCGTATCTCGGTGAGAGCGCCACGGTGATCAGCGCGGGGAGCCTGTCGATTTTCGCATCGAAGCTGGACAACATCGCCACCTCAGCCAAGTCCACCTCGGGCGGCGCTGGAGAGGCAGCCGGATCGACCCAGACAGAGAGCCGTCTGAGCGAGTACAAGGCGGAAACCAGCAGCGGGGCGGTCACCATTGCTGGCGCAGTGGCGGTGACCGACCTGAAGGGGCACACCCGGGCCTACGTCGCGAGTAATCAGGATGTGACCACAAGCGGTAGCCTGAGCGTGGAGTCCCTGGACAACTCCGATGCCTCGGCCAAGGCAGATGGAAGCTCCGTGGGTTCCGCTTCTGTGGGCGTTGGGGCCGGGGTCGCCATCAACATCGCCAAGATCGACAACCAGGCATACCTCTGCGGGACCGGCACCATCACGGCTAAGGGTGCCGCTGTCCGTGCGGGCTTCGCCAGTGAAAACGGTGAGACCCCGTCACGACACGTCCTGTCTGCCGAGGCCGTGTCCGGGGCAAGCGGCGGGTCTGTTGGTCTGGCGGGTGCCTTGGCTTTGAACATTGTGGATGTATTGAGTGTGGCTGAGGTCAAGAGCGGTGCTGATGTCGCGATCATGGATGGGAAAGACGCGACGTTGACCGCCGAGAGCGCGACGGTTTCTACGGCGACAGCCCAGCCTGCTGGCGCAGGCGCGGTGGCCGGGAGTGTGGGCGTGGGCGCCTCGGTGGCGCTGAACATCGCCAACACCCGGACCGTGGCGGCGTTGGCGGATGGCGCGGTGCTGACTGGAGCCAGGGATCTGTCCTTGAGCGCGACCTCTGACAACAGCGTGATCACTGAAGCCAAGGCGGGCGGCGCGGCCACGGGCGGCAGCGGTGTGGGCATCGGCGGCGCGGTGGCGATCAGCGTCTCGAACAACGAAACCGAGACCACGCTTGGCAGTGGTCTCGATCTGATCCTGAGCGGAGCTTTGAGCGCGGTAGCCACGCACAAGGGAAGCACGACAAGTTTTGCCGATGGTTCGGCGGGCGGGGTAAGCGCTGGAGTCGGCCTTGCATTGGGTTTGAACGTGGCAAGCGACACCACCCTGGCCACCACGGAGCGGATCATTTCCGCCGCCGGCGACCTGATGTTCGCGGCCCATGCGGCTGCGGCCAGTTCTGCGGGTGCCAAGGCGAGCGCGGCGGGTGCCAAGCAGGAAGGTGACACTCCCGATTCCGAGGGCGTGGACAAGCAGGTCGGGGCCCAGCGAGGGCTGGCGGACAAGAAGGCGACCGAGACGGGCACGAAGGGCACGTCCGGGGCGCCGTCCACGCCCAAGGCCGAGACCAGCGAGGGCGGGGTCAGCGTGGCTGCGGCGGTGGGCGTGAACATCGCCGATTCCACGGCCCGGGCCTTTATCCCCGATAACGGCACGGTCAGTTCAGGTGGCCTGTTGACCCTGTCTTCGAGCAACACGACCGACGCCACGGCCAAGGCCGACGGCAGCGCCGTCAGTGCCGCGGACGCCAACGGCGCGGCCAGCGTGAACATCGGCGCGGCAGTGGCCATCAATCTGGTGGACGCGGTCAACGAGGCCTACATCGGCCAGGGTGCCGAGGTAGAGGCCCAGTGGCTGACGGTTGAGGCGAAGCGGACCGAGGTCGCGGACAGAACCTCCGGCACGGTGGGGGCCGAAGCGGTCTCCGGAGCCAGCGGCGGCAAGATCGGCATCGCCGGGTCGGTGGCGCTGAACATTTCCGAGAACACCAGCACGGCGCAGATTAAGGAAGGCGCCCAGGTCACCCTTTTGGGTGGAGACGTGAAGATCGTGGCCGAAGGATCAACGGATTCTACGGTGCTGGCCACGGCCAAGGGCGCATCGGTGGAGCAGGCGGCGAAGGTCACGGCGGCGGGTGACACGGCGCTGATCACTCTGGAGACACTGATCGGGACGGCCGAAGGGCAGCTCGATGTCAGCCCGGCGGGGACTGGTCAGGACGATCTGAAGTTCACGCTTGGCGACGGCAGCAGCTTTATCGTTTCCCTTAACGGCGTCACCAAGGTCGGCGACATCATCGACCGGATCAATGGGGCTACAGGCAACGGCGGCAAGCTCGTGGCCGCCTTCGACGAGGCCAAGCAGCAACTGCGCTTCTCCGACACGACGAACGCCAGTGCGGCGACGAGTGCCTCCACCTCCGTGACCCAGACCGGAAATCCGGTCTTTTATCGCCGGGACGGCGGGACGGAAGTCACCGCGCCGGTGGGCGAAAGCGAGACTCTGAATTTTGCCTTGCGGGTTGGGACGCAGAGCGAGCGCTTCTTCGTCACCGTGGCGGGGAAGGACTACAACACTGGCAGCGGCGATGCCACGACGTGGAAGCAGCAGTGGCTTGCCGACATCAAGGCGGCCATCAAGTCGGCCATGGTGGCTGCCGGCCAGCTTGATGCCTCCGCCGTGGCCGTCGTGGATGTGAAGTTCATCGGCGGGCAACTGATCTTTGATGCGCCCAAGACGCTGACCATCTGGACGGATACGACCGCAGGGTCCGGGGTCCCCTTCAAGGTGGAAGCCCAGAATGCCTCTGCGGCCCTTGGCCAGCTGGGTCTGACGACCCTGACGGCGAACACGGACGGCACGCAGCAGCTCGGGGCCAAACTCACTGCCGTTTCGGGCGATGCGGTGGCAAAGAAGGAATTTGCGGCGGGTGCGGCCAATGTCAGCCTGAGTGGCGACACCATCGCCCTGAGCGATAATCATGGTCTCAAGACCGGCGACGCGGTGGTGTACGACAGCGGCGAGGGTACGGCCATTGGGGGCCTGGTCAAGGGCAAGACCTACTATGTGATTGCCGCCGGGTCGTCGACGGTGAAGCTGGCAGCCACGGCCGCCAATGCCGCTGCAGGCACGGCCGTCAACCTGACCTCGACTGGCAGCGGAACCCAGAACTTGACCCTGGCCAAGTCCGCGCCGGTCAGCGCGGGGGGCAATCTTGGGATCGGGGCTTCCGTGGCCCTGAACATATCCAACACGACCACTCTGGGTCAGATCGCCGACACTGCGGTCCTCGCCGGAACCATCAATGACATCTCCCTGTCGGCAGACAGCATCAGCAAGGCCACGACCACCTCGACGGCGGGCGGCGATGCGGCCGGCGGCAGCGGCGTGGGTATCGGCGGGGCGATCAGCGTCGCGGTTTTGAATACCGAAACCAAGGCTTATATCGGAAGCGGCAGCGCCCTCACTCTGGGCGGTGACCTGTCCGCCTCGGCCACCCATCGGGGTGTCGTTGTCACCAAAGCCGACGGGGCGGCTTCCGGGGGCAGCGCGGCGGTAGGCATCGCGCTTGGCCTGAACGTGGTCGACGACAGCGCGATTGCAACGACCCAAAGAGAGATCGGTGCGGCAGGTGACGTGAGCTTCACGGCGCTCAATTCCATGACCAGCACCGCCGTGGCCAAGGCCAGCGCCAAGGGCGCCGAGGGAGAGAAGGAGGACGGCAGCACACCAACCCACGGGGTGGACCAGCAGGTCGGGGCCCAGCGCGGCCTGGCCGACAAGAAGGCTGGCGAGGCGGGGACCAAGGGAAGCGGCACCACCGAGACGCCAGAAGCCGAGACTTCGGATGGCGGCGTCAGCGTCGCGGCGGCTGTCGGTGTAAATATTACCCTGTCGGAATCCAAGGCGTACCTTCCCGACAACAACAGGGTCGTCGCGGGCGGAACCCTGACCCTGAGCGCATCGAACAATACGGATGCCACGTCCAGGGCCGACGGCAGCGCTGTTGATCCGAATGGCACCAGCGTTGGCATAGGCGCCGCCGTAGCGCTCAACTACACGGACATCCAGAATAACGCCTTTATCGGTACCGGAGCCAACGTAAGCGCGAACGGGCTGGTGATCGAGGCCAAGATGGCAGGGGAGGAAAAACCCTTTGCCCTGACAGATGTCTCCGCGACCAGGGACAGCATCGATGTCGGCGCCGATAACGGGCTCCAGACCGGGGACACGGTTGTCTACGACAACGGCGGCGGCGCGAGCATAGGCGGACTGACCAGCGGCGAGACCTATTACGCGGTCATGGACAACATCCGAAATTTCAACATCCTGCCCTCCACCATCGCAGATTTCGTGAGTTGCCTTCAGGATCTGGGCATAGATCCGGGCGCGGACGTGGTGAACACGTTCAAGACGGTGATGTCCACGCTTGGGGTCAACATCGATGACTCGTTGCTCGGCACGGTTGGCTACAAGGACAACTGGATCGACCTGGGGGTTGATCATTTTCTGAAGGACGGGGATCTGGTGGTCTACTCCAAGGCCAACCTCCTGAACCTTGGGGCCGTTGGCGGGCTGAAAGAAGGAGCGACCTACGCGGTCAAACTGATTGCAGGCACGAACCGGATCCAGTTGCTCGACCCCGATACCAAGGCCGTCGTGGATCTCAAGTTCTCCCTCGATAACATCGGTCTGTTCGATCACAAACTGACCATCGTCAATCCTGCCGCCGTGAAGCTGGCCGCCACGGCAGAGGACGCGCTGCAAGGCAAGACGATAGACCTGACGGCGGGAGCCTCGGGGACCGGACAGAAACTGATTGAAAAGACGCATAGTTTCAGCGCCGATGCCCAGTCGGGCGCAGGGGCCTCGAAGGTCGGGGTTGCCGGGTCTCTGGCCCTGAACATCGTCACGAACCGCACCGAGGCAGTGATCAAGAGCGGGGCAACGGTTGCGGCCGGGAGCGGTGATGTCGTCCTCACGGCCGTCAACACGCAAAATGACTCTGTCAACGCAGCTTCAAAGGTTTCGGGGGGCAATGTGGGTGTCGGGGCCTCCATCGCGCTGAACTCGCTTTCCGTAAACGTCACCCGGGCCGAGATCGAAGATACGGCCATCCTCACGGGCGGAGATGATCTCACCCTCGTTGCCGATTCGCATCATGGCGTCTGGACGACTGCCAAGGCCGGCGCGGCGGGCGGCACGGCGGTGAGTCCGGTAGTTGCGGTGGCCTATGTGGATAACGATACAACCGCGAGAATCGGGTCTGAAAGTGACCTGAGCACCCTCTCTCTGACCGGCGCCCTGACTGTCCAGGCCAGGCACACGGCCACGGCGCAGACCAAGGCGGACGCATCGGTGGCCGGCGACAAGGTGGGTGTTGGAGCGGCTGTCGGCGTCAGCATCATTGCCGATTCCACCACGGCGACGATAGCGCGTGACATCACGGCGGGCGGGACTGCGGATATCATGGCCTCGGCGACGCAAGTCAGCCACGTGGACATCACCGCCAGCGCCAAAGGCAACAAGAGCAAGGAAGACGGCGGGAAGAGCAGCGATGAAACGGCCCAGACCCAGGCCGATTCCGCCACGGGCGGCACCAAGGCCCTGCCCAAGGCCCAGGACAACCTGGCTGAATCCAACACGAACGCCACCAATCAAACCAACAATCCCGGCGGCACCGGTGGCGGTGGAGACAATGACCAGGGAACCGGGTCGGCCAGCGTCGGCGTGGCTGCCGCGATCGGCGTGAACTGGGTGACTTCCGACACCACGGCATCCATCGCTGACGGCATTCATGTCATCGCAGGCGGGGCGCTCGATATTCTGGCTGAAAGCGAAACCGATCTTGCCACGATGGTTGTAGGGGCGTCCATTTCCACGGATGCTGAAAACCAGGACAACAAGACGAACGTGGGCGCCGCAGTCGGCCTCAACGTGGCGGACGTGTCGAACAGGGCGCTTATTGGCGCAGATGCTACGGTGGAGGCCGATGGGATCACTGTCAAGGCAGTAACACCTACTGGCAAGACCAACGACGCCAGAGTCTGGGCACTGGCCATCGGCGGCGGCAAGTCTGCCAACGGAGTGGCCGGATCGGCCGGTATCAATGTCCTGGACATGGACACGGAAGCCTCCGTCGGTGAGGGCGCCGACCTCACTTCATCCGGCGGCATCGCCATAGAGGCGGACAATGCTATCGCGTACCAGAACATCGCGGGCGGCGGCGGTGTCGGCAAGAAAGCCGGTGTCGGCATAGCCGTGGCCGCCAACGTCATCGTTCAAAACACGGATGCGTTCATCGGCGGCAATGTCCATGCGGATGCAAAGGAGATGCTGTCCGTTGACGCCACATCCTCGATAACTCCATTAAAACTGGATATTCCCGGATTGCCTTCAGTCTCTCCGGAAATCTCGTCCATCGCTGCGGGCGGCGGTGTCAGCACGGACAGCGAAGCCAAGGCCGCGGTGGGCGGATCGGCCATCGTGGATGTGCTGGTTCAGAACACACATGCCTCCATCGGTGAAGGCGCGCAGATCAACGCCACAACCGGGTTCACCCCCGGCGCGAACCAGGGCGTCGGCGTCGGCGTCGAAGCCTCCAGCGCCACGCGGATTGTGAACGGCGCGGGTGGCATCGCTGCCGCCTTCGGAGGCACGGGCGTGGGCATCGGGCTGGATGTGGGCGTGATCGTCAAGGACACCAGTGCCTCTATCGGTTCCTCCGCCAAAGTGATCGCCGACCAGGACGTGATCGTCCAGGCGACTTCATCGGAAGACCTCCTGTCGCTGGCCATGTCCGCCGGGGTGTCGAAGCAGAACGGCATTGCCGGGGCCCTGGCGGTCAGCGTTCTGACAGCCGGGACGCGGGCGACCATCGAGGGGAGCACGGTCGATGCCGGCGGGGACGTGTCCGTCACTGCGTCGGGTACCAGCGAGATCAACACCATCGCCCTGGGCGTGGGTGCGTCCGGCAAGACCGCCGTGGGGGCGGCCGGGGCCGTCAATGTCATCACCAACACCATCGAAGCGGAGATTTCCGGCTCCACAGTCACCGCGGGGGGAGATGTTTCCATCGAGGCCACGAATTCCGCGATCATCCGCGCCCTGGGGCTGGCGGTTGCGGGTTCCGGTGAAAATGCGGTGGCGGTGACCGGTCAGGGCAACGTGGCGGTCAACACGGCGAGAGCCGCGATCACCGGCGGGTCAACGGTCACGGCCGTCGGGGATGTTATCCTGTCGGCCAGGGACGAGGCGCCGTCAATGCTCCCGGACTGGATGATTTCCGAGGAGCAGCAGGACGCCCTTGACGAATATCTGGAAGACTCACCCATTGATCTCAGGGCAAGCATCCTGGCGCTCAATGTCAGTATTGCCGGGACCGGACAGAAGGCCGTCGGCGTGTCCCTGATGGGTAATGCGGTCGCGAACGCGATTCAGGCGGAAATCAGCGGATCAACCGTACGGGCGGGCGTGAGCAGCACCGGGACTATAGTGAACGAAGACGCCGATGTGTTCCTTGACGCATATTCCAAGGCAGGCATCCTGGCTGTCTCGGTGGGTGTGGGAGCCTCCGGCGACCTTGCGATCCAGGGAACCGCCTTTGGCAACGTGATCACCAACAGGGTGGAAACTTCGATTATCGGTGGTTCGAATGTCAGGGCTGCCGATCAGGTTGGGCTTACCGCTGAAGATGATTCGTCGATCCGTTCCATTGGCCTCAGCATCGCCGCATCCGGCAGCAATGCGATTTCCGGCATTGTCGGTGCCAACGTGATCACCAACCAAATTGCGGCCCAGATATCAGGGTCGGAGGTGGCGAGCGGTGGAGCTCTAAGTATTACGGCGCTCTCCGACGACGATATTATGGCTTTTGCCGGCGGCGTGGCGGCATCGGGCTCGACGGCCGTACAGGTGACCCTGGCCGGCAATGTTATTGCCACTACCACCAAGGCGGGCATAACCACCGGGGCAGGGCTAACGCACAGCCTCACTGCCGCAATGAACGGGAAGAAGCAGTTCGACCCGTCCACCAAAGTAGACCTCGCTCATGATACCATCGATCTGGGCACAGCCCATGGGCTGAAGACAGGCGACGCCGTTACCTATAGCAGCGGAGGAAACTCGGCCATCACCGGTTTAGAGGATGGCGAGACCTATTACGCCATCGTGAGCGATGCCAGCGGAATGATCAAGCTGGCTGTTTCGAAAGGCGACGCCGATGCTGGCACGGCGATCAACCTGACCGCTGTCGATGCGAGTCGCTCAATCGTGACCGCCGGAGGTGCCGTCTCCATTTCCGCCAAGGACAGCTCCACCATTGATGCGCTGGCCTTCGGCGTTTCGGGAAGCGGCAGTACGGCCGTGGGCGTTGCTCTGGCCGCCAATGCCATTGTGAACACCATTGAGTCCGGGATTTTTGGTTCGACGCTTGAGACCGGTTCGACGCTGTCACTGACCTCCGAATCCTCCTCCATTATCCGCGCGCTGGCCATCGGCGTGGCCGGTTCCGGTTCCACGGCCGTTCAGGTTTCGGCACTGGGCAACGCGGTGGCCAACACGGTGAGGGCCGCGATCAGTGGCGGGTCCATTGTGACGGCGGTCGGGGATGTGACGGTTCTGGCCAAAGACATCGCCCCCAGCTCGATCCCGGACTGGATCGTGCCGGCAAACAGGGCTGCGGAACTCAACGGCAACCTTGCAGGCTCGCCCATCGATCTTTCCGGCAATATCCTGGCCGCGATGGTCAGCGTGGCCGCATCCGGATCAGAGGCGTTCAATGCCGCTCTTGTCGGCAATATGATTGCCAACACGATAGATGCGGAAATCAGCGACTCTAAAGTTTCAACCGACGGCGCGGTGGTTGTCGATGCCTTGTCCAAAGCCGGCATCATGGCGCTGACCATCGGCGTCGCCGGATCAGGATCGGTGGCCGTGAACGTCACGGGTTACGGAAACGTCATCACCAACCGGGCCAAGGCAGCCATCTCTGACGGCTCCACGGTCACGGCCGGCGGTCTGGTGGATCTGACCGCGAAGGATCAGTCGATGATCCGTTCGCTGGGCGTCAGCGTGGCCGGATCGGGCGCTGTGGCCGTCGGTGCCCTGATCGCCGCGAACGTGATTACCAATACGGTTGTGGCGGAGATTTCCGGGTCCACGGTGACCAGCGACGGGGCCCTTGGTGTCGCGGCAATCAGCGAGTCGAGCATCCTGTCCTTGGCCGGCGGCGTTGCGGCATCCGGCACTGTCGGCGTGCTGGTGTCGCTCACCGGCAATGTCATCACCGCCAAGACCAACGCCCTGGTGTCGGGCTCGACACTCGAAGTCGGCGGCGCGATGACGACTCATGCTTCGAACACGTCCACCATCGACGCGCTGGCCTTCGGCGTGGCGGCGGGCACCGTCGGGGTTGGCGTAGCCTTCTCCGCCAATGTCATCGTCAATACCACCGAGGCCCTGATCAGCGGTTCGACCCTGACCAATGCCGCCTCGCTGCAAGTTTTGGCCGAGTCCTCGGCCATCATTCGTTCCCTGGCCGTCAACGTGGGCGCGGGCGCGGTGGGCGTCAACGTCAACGTGCTTGGCAATGCGCTGACCAGCAAGGTCCTGGCGACCGTGAAGGATTCCACCGTCACTGCAAACGGGGATATCGTCATTTCCGCCCAAGACCTGGCGCCTAGCATCATTCCCGAGTGGATCATCCCGGACCAGTACCAGGAAGATCTTGAGGCGATTCTTGACGACACCCCCATCGACCTGGATGCCAACATCCTCTCGGCCACCATCAACGTCGGGGCCGGCGCAGTGGGTGTCAACGTGGCCTTGGTGGGCAACCTTGTCTTGAACACCACCGAGGCGAAGATCGACAAGTCCATCGTTACGTCGACCACCGGCAAGGTGGCAGTCGGTTCCTCCTCAGAATCGGGCATCACCTCGTTCAATGTGGGCGTGGGCGGCGGCGCCGTGGCCGTCAACGTGGTCGGCTACGGCAACGTGATTACCAACATGGTCGGATCGACGGTTGAAAATGGTTCAGTTATCAATGCCGGCGGAGCGGTGGCGATCACCGCCGAAAACACGGCGAGCATCCGCGCTCTGGGGATAGGTGTAGCGGGTGGTGCAGTCGCTGTCGGCGTCATGGCGGCGGGGAACCTGATCGTCAGCACGGTTGATGCCAGAGTGGATGCATCCGGGATTACGAGCGGCACAACCCTTGATATCACGGCTCTCTCCGATGCGAATATCATCGCCCTTACCTGTGCGGTCGGCGCCGGTGCGGTCGGGGTCAATGCCAGTTTCTCCGCCAATATCGTCACCGGAACCACCAAGGCCGGAGTGGTTGCCGGGTCGGTACTTGAGTCTGGCGGTGCCACCACCATCGAGGCGGTCAACAGCGCCGCCATCGATGCCTTGGCTTTCGGGGTCGGAGCAGGTGCGGTCGGGGTCGGCGTAGCCCTCTCCGCCAATGTCATCGACAACAGCACCGAGGCCCTGATCAGCGGTTCGACCCTGACCAATGCCGCCTCGCTGCAAGTTTTGGCCGAGTCCTCGGCCATTATTCGTTCCCTGGCCGTCAACGTGGGCGCGGGCGCGGTGGGCGTCAACGTCAACGTGCTCGGCAATGCGCTGACCAGTAACGTTCAGGCGACCGTGACGGATTCCGCCGTCACGGCAAACGGGGATATCGTCATTTCCGCCCTGGACCAGGCGCCAGACAACATTCCCGACTGGATCATTCCGGACCAGTACCAGGCCGATCTTGAGTCGATTTTTGATGACACCCCCATTGACCTGGATGCCAACATCCTTTCGGCCACGATCAACGTTGGTGCCGGTGCCGTGGGTGTCAACGTGGCTCTGGTCGGCAACCTCGTCATCAACACCACCGAAGCGAAGATCGACAACTCCATCGTTACGTCGACCACCGGCAAGGTGGCGCTGGATTCCGCTTCCAGTTCGGGCATCACATCGCTCAACGTGGGCGTGGCGGGCGGTGCCGTGGCCGTGGGCGTGGTCGGCTACGGTAATGACATCACCAGCATCGTCAAATCGACGGTTGAAAAGGCGTCCGTGATCAATGCCGGCGGAGCGGTGGCTATCACTGCCGAAAATTCGGCGAGCATCCGCGCTCTGGGGATCGGGGTCGCGGGTGGCGCTGTCGGCGTCGGGTTCATGGCGGCTGGCAATCTGATCTCTAGCACGGTTGATGCCAGGGTTGATGCATCCACGGTGACGAGCGGCACGACCCTTGATATCACGGCACTCTCCAATGCGAAGATCATGGCCCTCACGGGCGGGGTTGCCGCAGGGGGGGTAGGTGTTCATGTTGCCTTATCCGGCAACTTTATCACCGGCTTGACCACGGCCGAGGTGATTGCGGACTCGGTCATTCATGCCGGTGGGGCGATGACGATCCAGGCGGAGAACAGTTCTGTCATTGACGCCCTCTCCTTCGGCGTCGCGGCGGGCGGCGTCGGGGTCGGCGTGGCGCTTTCGGCCAATGTCATCGTCAATACCACCGAGGCCCAGATCAGCGGATCGACCATTACCGGCGATGCATCGCTGAGCGTTCTTTCCGAATCGTCGGCGGTCATCCGCGCCCTCGCGCTCAATGTGGGAGCAGGCGGCGTGGCCGTCACTGTCGGCGTTCTCGGCAACATGGTCACCAGCGATGTCCGGTCGGCCATGTCGGGTTCCACTGTCACGACCAAAGGCGATATTTATGTTTCTGCGCAGGAACTGGCGCCGAGTTTCATTCCTGCCTGGATCGTTCCGGTCCAATACAAGGCGGATCTTGCCGCGAGCCTTGCGGATTCCCCCATCGAGCTGGATGCCAACATCCTGGCCGTCAACGTCAGCGTGGCGGGTGGCGGCGTGGCCGCGAGCGGTGCCCTGACCGGCAACGTCATTCTCAACACCGTGCAGGCGGAAATCAATGATGCCGACGTGACCTCCGCAGGCAGCGTGACCCTGGATGCCTCCAGTTCGTCCGGCATCATCGCCCTGACCGCCGGCGTGGGCGTCGCCGGCAGCGTGGCCCTCAATATCACCGGCTTCGGCAACGCCATCGAAAGCACGGTGGACGCGTCCATCAGCAACGGTTCCAATGTCACGGCCGCCACCACGGCCTCCCTGTCGGCCACGGACTCCTCGTCCATCACCTCCGTCGGCCTCGGCCTGGCTGGTTCAGGAGTCGCTGCCATAAACGGCACAGTGGGCTACAACCTCATCACCAATTCCATCACCACCGAAGTGTCGGGATCGAGCCTGACCAGCATCGGCGCGGCCAGCCTAGTGGCGACCTCGGAAGCCGACATTCTGAGCTTCGTCGGCGGCGTGGCTGGTTCGGGCCTGGTGGCGGCACAGCTGTCTTTGACCATCAACGAGATCGCAAATACGATCAGCGCCTCCATCGTGGACGACGATGCCGGAGCCTCCACGGTGACTGCGGGCTCCCTGTCCCTGTCCGCCACGGACGCAGCGACCATCGACTCCATTGCAGTTGGGCTGGCGGCTTCCGGAACGGTCGGAGCCGGGGCAGCGATCTCCAAGAATTTCATCGGGAACACCGTCACCACCTTGGTGACCGGCTCGACCGTGGTCTCCGATACCGGTGACGTCATCCTGAACTCTTCGTCACCGGCCACCATCCGTTCGCTTGCGGCAGGTCTGGCCGGTGCGGGAGTTGCCGGCGGAAACGCCTCCGTGACCCTCAACGAAGTGCGCAACACCGTGTCGGCGTCGATCAAGGATTCTTCAGTGACTGCCCAAGGCTCGGTGCAGGTTGAAGCCAGTGATACCGCCCCGGGCAAGAACTTCCTGACCGGCATGCCTCTGCCCAGCAAGGTGCTGGGCTCCAAGGCCGTGACCCAGAGCGAGTTCGACAAAACGGCCAACATCGTCTCCTTTGCAGGCAGCATCGCGGTGGCGGGAGGCGTTGCGGGCAGCGCAGCCATTTCCGACAATCTGATCAAAAACACCGTCCGCGCCACGATCGATCATTCCGCTGTGACTGCCGAAACCGGTGGCGTCTCTGCCTGGACAAGCTCGAGCTCCAAGATTCTCTCCCTGTCGGCGGGCATCGGTGCGGCGCTTGGCGGAGCCCTCAGCGCCTCGGCATCTATCAACACCATCTGCAACACCATCGAGTCGGGCGTCCTTAATGGATCCACCATTTCAGCCGGTAACGACGTGCAGGTCACCGCATCCGATACTGCGGTCATAAATGCTTTCTCGCTGAGTCTGGCCGGGGCGGTGGGTGCGGCATTGGGCGGTGCGGTCGTCACCAACAACATCGGCTTTGATCCGAAGGACGTGGCCGCAACAGGTTCTACCAGGGCATTCATCAGCGGCGCATCGGCAACGGAAATAACCCGGGTGGTCAAGGCCGACGAAGTGCTCGTTCAGGCAACCAGCAACCAGAATGCGACAGGCAAGACCCTGGGTGCCACAATAGGCATCGTCTCAGGCGGTGCTTCCATCGCCACGGGCACGATCAAGGGGGAGACAAGCGCCTTTGTCGACAATCATGTCGAGATCGGAAAGCACACCGACGACTCGGTTCACAACCTGAACGTCAAGGCAATTTCCACAAGCACGATCTCCTCCAGATCCACAGCCATGGCAGCAGGGATCGGTGCGGGCACCATCAATACGTCAAGCGCGACCATCACACCTGACATAACAGCGTTTATCGGGTCCGATGTCGATGTGGAACTGACCGGCAGCGGCTCGATCATCGCAGAATCCAACGTCAAGGTCGACGCCTGGACGCAAGGGGTAACCCTGTCCCTGGTCGGTTCTGTGGGTGGTTCTTTCGCAAAATCAACGGTCTCTCCCAAGGTTACTGCCTATGTCGGCGGCGGCTCGACGATAAGGAGCGCTGAGTCGGCAAGCGGACCTAACGATTTCGTGATCAGCGCCAGCCGCACCCCTGTCAGTGGAGATTCGGCCACGGCAAAAGCCTATGGCTCGGCCGGAGGCCTCCTGCTGGGTGTGGTCGGGACTCGAGCCGAGGTAACGGATGAGGGGCAGGTCAGGGCCTATGTCGGCGACGACAGCGGCAAAACGACCAGCATCGCCATGACCGGAACCACGAAGGTCCACGCCGATCTGCAGGCAAAACAACAGGCAGTGGCTAGCGGCTTCGCTTTCGGCATTGTTGCCGTAGGGTCGAACAAGGCATTCGTCACCTCCAACACCCTGGCCCATGCCTCTCTGGGCCGAAATGTCACCATTGGTGGGGGCGGGCTGGACATCCATGCCGTGGGCAACGAAAACAACACTGCCCATGTCGTTGCCGGAAGCGGCGGCGTGGTGGCGGGTGCGGCAGCCGAGGCGACGACCCGCAACACCAGTAACACTCAGGTCGTCATGGGTGTGGATGAGACGACCCGCGTCGACATCAAAAACGAATTGCTGATGCTCTCGCAGCACACCGCAGCCTTTGGGGCCAGCGCCGACAGCATCGCGGCGGGAGTCGTGGGCGCGAGCGGATCCACTCTCGTCAACATCGCCGATGCCAACGTGGGCATCGGCTTCGGCCAGGGTGTGGCCATCCAGGCGGGCTCTGTCGTGGCAAACGCCAACAACATCGTCAACAAGAACTCGATCGGTGACTACGATGTCACCGCCGGAACCGGAGGCCTGGCAGGAGGGCCCGCCGCATCGAGTTCCACGGTCATAAGCAACAGGACGACCATCTCGGTTGCCGACGACGTCAACATCGCCACCACCGACGGCATCAGCATCGCCAGCAGCAACCAGGTCAACGCCACGGACAAGGTCAAGCTCGATTCCGGCGGGGCCATCGCCTGGGCCAAGGCCAAATCGAGCATCGTCAACAATACCAACACCAACACCATCACCATAGGCGATGCACTCCTGTCCGCCGACGGAAACATCTCCATAGCCACCCGTTCTGGCGCGAACGTCTACAGCCTGGCGAACGCCAAGACCTACGGCCTGGCCGGGGCAGCCGAAGGAGAGTCCTATGCCTCGGTCCATGCCGACACCCGGATGATCCTCGATGATGGTGCCCGCCTCATGTCCAAGGGCGACATCGTCCTCAAGGCCGGGGTCGGGAACAGCTTCAACGTGAAGGCCAGCACCGATCTATGGAACAAGACGGTCATCCCCATCGAGAACGATCCGAAAGCCCACGGCGAAGCCGTGCAGTCCAACCTCATCCACATCAAGACAGGGGCGACCGTAGCCGCCGACGCGAACGTTTATCTCGATGCGCAGAAGGGATACACCTACGCAAGCGGTAAAGGGGAAGCCACGGACCTTTATCGGGAAGTCCTGGCTGCCATCGCCAACTTTTTCGGTTCACTCTTCGGCCTCGATCCCGTCTCTCTGAAGATCGAAACGTCTTCGTCCCGTCAGGACGCCAGCGCGAACGTTCGCGTCGATGGGTATGTCCGTGCCGGCGCCCACAATATCAGATGGCTGACCGTCGCCAACACCAATCAGCAGTTTGCCCCCATCCAGTTGACCGATCAGGACGCAGTGCCCACACGTCTGAACTTCACTGTCGATCCCCTGAATGCGGACACGATCTCCCGGAGTTCTGGAAGCTGGTTGAGCGACGGCTTCGAAGCGGGGCAATACATAGCGGTCAGAGACTCCGCAGGCAACGACGGCATCTACAGGATCAGCTCCCTTAACGACGTGGAACTCGTCCTCGAAAGCGAACTCATGGCAGATGTCCTGGATGACCAGGCCGTAATATTTGTCGTCGAGCAGGTAACCTCCAACGATCCCATCCAGCTTGGTCTGGCCACGACCCTCCTGAATTTCGGGGCCGCCGGAACGATCACGAGAAACGACGGGCTGGACTGGGCAACCGCCGGGTTCGCCCGGGGCCAGTACATCCGGGTCGTCGGCTCGACCGGAAACGACGCCAGCTACAGGATTGCCTCGGTCTCCGGCGACACGCTTTCGGTATATGGCACGCTGACTGCCGAGTCGGACAGCAACGCCAACGTCCTGGTTCAGGCCGTGCGCCAAAGCCCCGACCACGCCCAGATGGCTATCACCCCCAGGCCGGACCTGGAGTTCATCCAGAAGCGCACCTCGCTCATCCGGACCGACGGGGGAAGCTGGCTGGATGATGGTTTTCTTTCGACCACCAGCGAAATCACCATCGGCGGCACGACCTATAACGTCGTCACAGTCACTGCTGAAGAGATTTTACTGGAAGATACGTACGGAATTTCTCCCGCTTCGGCCGCCGGAGTCGAAGTAACTACCGAGATCGATTCGGGAACTGCCAGCCTGCACTTCGTCGAGGCCCGGCCCGAAATCGAAGTCGGGAGCTCCGTCTGGACCAGCCAAGGATTCCAGAGCGCGAACAGGGTCATCATCAGCGGTGCCTCCGACGCGACAAACAACGGAACCTACGCCATCGAATCCATTGATGGGGGCCTCATCCGTCTTGTGTCCGGGAACCTCGTGGACAACGGCACGGACAGCAACGCCACAGCCGTGGTTCAAAAGGACGTAAATCTCGCAGCCGGGGTACGCCTGACCTTTGTCTCGGAAGTGACTGGCTCCGACCCTGCAGCCGCGACAATCACCAAAAGCGACGCCAACTGGGACACCTCGGTTTTCAAGGCCGGACAAACGATATCCTTTGCCGATCTCGGTGGCTTCAATCCGAATACCGGCGTCTACACCATCGCCTCAGTCAGCGGCAAAACCATCACCCTGGCAGGCGGTTCGGGCATCGTGAACTATACCGACAGCGATACGGAAAACAACGGCGCGACCGTTACCCTCTCCGTCACGATCACCGACGACATCGGCTTTGCCGAGGCGCGCGCCAAGATCAAGAGGGCCGCAGGCAGTTGGTCCTCAGACTATCAGCCAGGCCATACGATCACCATCAGCGGGGCCGATATTTCGGCCAACAACGGCAGCTACCAAATCCATTCGGTATCGGGCAATACCTTGATCATCACTGGCGCCGTGCAATCCGACACCGTCGACAGTGGTCAGGCGACCGGATTCAGGGTCACCGCCTCATCTACCGCCGACATCAACTATGTGACCAACAAGGCCAAGATCATCCGCAGCACAGGATCGTGGACCACCGACGGGTTCAACTCCGGGCAGACTCTCTTTATTGAAAACTCGAATGCCAATGACGGTGCCTATGTCATCGATGGGGTCACGGGAACCGTTCTCGAATTGAGTTTCGACTACGACCTCACCCAGGGCACGGAATCGGCCAACTCCAGCGACACGGTCATCCAGACCTCCCCGGTGCAGACCTTCAAAGTGCCGGACAACAGGGTGATGAAGTTCGTCAAGGGTGTCGACGGCGCCCGAGACATGATCGAGCTCACGGACGATGGTGATAACTGGGAGGATATGAAATTCCTCGCGGGCCACTCGATCCAGGTGGTCGGCTCGGCAAATGACGGGCTGTACCGGATAGACTACGTCGCGGCGAATGTGATCTTCCTGTCCCACGGAGGGCCAACCTTTGCCCAAGACGAGGCGGGATTCACCACTTCCGGCGACAAAGGCGTACTCGGGGTGGCGACCAGGATCGTTGAGAAGCAGGTTGTTCTGCAGCCCGGGACCAGCCTCGCCATCGGCGTCACGGAGAACACGATCGCCAGGAGCTCCGGCGACTGGTACGCTGAGGGCTTTCAGGAATTCCAGTATATCGTCATTGCCGATGCGAACGATGGGAACAACGGCACTTTCCGTATCCTGTCCATCGACGACCTTGACAACGACGGACTCTTCGAAACGATGACCCTGGACGGCAGCCGTCAGTTTCAGACCAACGAGAGCGGCACATCGATCAGCGTCTACGGCGCCAGGGTACAGAAGGGCGACGTGAATTCGCTGATCGATGTCAGTGACGGCGTGAAAATGCCCACGGTCAGCCAAGAGGATCTTGCTGCCAACATCGTCGCCGAGATCAGGCAGCTCGAAGCGGACAAGGGAAAGTTCGGCATACAGGGCACTGCCGCAGCCGTGGGCATCCAGGCCCAGATCGACCAGTTGTGGTATCAGCTGACCGAACTCGGTCTCGTCGGTCCGGGTGGTGTCAAATCCATGCCCGTCACCTACATCGAGGCTCCAGAGATCACCGCCCAGTCCGGCGACATCATTATCCGGGGCGACAGCCTCACCGGCCGCGGCATCCTTGATGCTCCCGGCGACGCCCGGATCACCATCGAGAACCACAGTCCCTATTACCTGCGCATCACCAACGATCTGACCATCAAGGATGTTGGAGGCACCATCACCTTCAACGGCGCGCAGGTCCATGACAACGCTTCAATCCAGGCGAGAAACGGCTCCGGACTCTCCCAGTTCAGCGCCGTTACCACAGCGAAGAACACCCCGGTCCCGCTGATCGAGATCCGCAACACCTACAACCCGCCGCCGACCGGGGACCTGGCGACCGCCCCCGCTCCAGACATCGAGATCAAGGGAGCCACTATCCTGAACAATCTCGGAACGGTCAGGGTCTTCAACAAGGAAGGCAGCATCTTCATCAAGGATCTCAAGGACAGTGACGGCAACCGCATTTCCAGGTCCACCATCCAGGCCAAAACCATTGAGATCAAGGCCGGGCGCGACGTGGTCATCGCAACGGACACCTATCATGTGGGCGGCGATCCGGTCTCCCTGTGGACACCGGTTGCCGATGCCAACGAGGCCACTGTCAAGTTCGATCAGTACGGGAACAAGATCAACCCGGATGATTGGGAAACGAGCAATACGACACACCGTACCGACAGCGGATCGGTCATCGCCGGTAACAACGTCTTCATCACCGCCAGGGTGTTGAACATCAACGGTCCGATCCAGAGCGGATTCGAGAACCACTCACTAACGCTGACCGACGACATGCTCGTGGTTCACGACCAGATGGATACGATCCCTCGGACGCTTGCCGAACAGATCGCCCTTCTCGAGGACGCAAGCGAGACCAAATGGATCACCCTGGTTCATCCCGATCCGTCTGTCAGGTTTCAACCCATCGAAGTCCAGTACAATCATGAAACCGACAGGCTGATCATCGACGACGTCGCCACGGCAGGCGGGCTCATACAGCTCACCGGCCATATCATGGCCACGGACAAGGACGGCCTCCTGAAGGTCATGGATGGATTCGGCACCATCGACATCGACAATCAAACCCAATGGGCCATTGAGGTCCAGAGCCTGAAGACCGGCGAGGATAAGGAACTCGTGCTCGCCGGGACGGATTGGCGTGTCTCGGGCCGGGATTTCCTGGTTTCGTCCTCCCAGAACCTCAGCTTCAAGAACAATGGCGACGAGCGCGATACGATCGTGCGCGAAAAGGGCAGCTGGCTGAAGGACGGCTTCTTCGTGGGGCAGCAGATTCGGGTGACGGGGGCCGATCTCGAGGAGAACAACGGGTATTTCATTGTCGCCGAGGTCAACGACAAGGTGTTGATCCTTTCTCTAGGCGGCATCCTGGCGACCGACTTCAACACCTCCTCCTCCCTTGAGATCAGTGGCAACTGGATCACGCTGTCAGACGAGGACACCATCAGCCGCAGCGCAGGAAGCTGGATCGAGGACGGGTTCGAGGTCGGGCAACTGATCCGCATCGTCAATGCGGCCAATGCCGGAAACAGCGGCGAGTACCGGATTGCTTCGCTGACGCATGACATGATCACTCTCGAATCCGCGAACCTGACTTCCGAGACCAGCACCGCATCGTCGCTCGAGATCGTCGGCAACTGGATCACCTTCACGGACAACGACGGACAGGCTGACGAGAACGACACCATCACGCGCAACGCAGGCAGCTGGATCACCGAAGGCTACCGCAGCGGCATGACTATAGTCATCGCCGGTTCCGGAGGCCAAAACGACGGCGAATACACCATCTTGAGCGTTGCGGACAAGGTCTTGACCCTGGTCGGCACGGCAGAGCTTGCGTCCGAGCAGATCGCGACCGCCGGTCTCGAGGTCAGAGGGCTGGGCAATGGCATCGAGGGCAAGGTGGTCATCACGGATACGGCATATGATCTCGATCTGGACCCGCTCGTCTACAAGCCGCTGATCACGACCTACACCCGCATCGGCGACACCGTCCAGGTCACCAACAACGATACTGACGGGGTCATTGCCTCCGCCACCTCCGGGATAACGGGCAGCCGAAATGCCACCTACCAGCCGCTCGAGGGGCAACGCTATTACTGGGTGAACGGAATGCGCGTGGCTTCGGAGCTCGTCGAGTATTGGGTGAGCCGGAGCTTCTGGGGATTCACAGTGGCCGAAGGCAAGCCATACACCGGCTACTCGTTCAACGAGGCAACACCTGTCGACCTCCAGCCGTACAGCAACTTCATCGAAAAAAGCTCGACAACAAACAACGAAGGGTATCAGTACAATTTCGTCGTCACTGATAACATAGTAAATGTCCATGAATCCGAATGGGTAACCACCAATGGCTGGTGGATATTCTCCACAAAGGACTATCATCTGCTGCGGACCACCACCATCGGACGGACCAGCTTCAACTATCACAGCGTGAAAGCCGACTACGGCATAGGCATCCAGTTCATGGGCTCGGACGCGGGGTTGATCAGGGTGAGCTCACAGAGCGACATCTATCTTTCCGGAACGATCAGCAACACCTCCGGCAGCACCACGATCACCTCGCAATCCGGTTCCATCCATCAGGGCAACACCCGGGCTGTCATCCGCAGCGAATCGATAACCCTCCAGGCTGAAAGCGGAAATATCGGCGTTTACGACAGCATCGAGGACGTGCTCACGCCGGTCCGGACAGACCTCTACGGCGATGTGCTCAATGCCACTGCAGCCGGTTTGGTGGCCATCGACGAGATCGACCAGAAGCTGACCGTGGGCACGATCATCTCTTTGCTTGGCGGCGATGTGATCGTCACCGTGGAAGGCGACATCTTTTCGCAGGACGGCAACTCCCTCATCAAGGGCAACAACATTAACCTGACCTCGCGCGCAGGCGGAATCGGGTCCGCATCTCAGGAGGTGCGCATCGACTCCGACGCCAATGGCGGAGTCGGCACGCCAGGCGCGCTGACCGGACTCGCCCAGGGCGACATCTTCGTGCGTGAGACGACCGGGGACCTGCGTGTCGTGACCATCGAGTCCCTGGACGGCGACGTCCACGTGACCACGAATTCCGGCAATCTGATCGACGCCAATACCTTGGAGAGCGTGGATGTCCGCACCGAGGACGAGCTCCAAGCTCTCTGGGACGCCATGAACCTGCTCGACGGTGATGGCCTCGAGAACCAGAAGGCGTACCAGGACGCCGTAACACGCGAGTACCACACGTACTGGGCGTACCGGACGGCTCAGACGCACCTTGTTGATGGCGCTTCCCAGGTGCTCGGCGATGGAGACCTGATCGATTTCGGCACCGATCACGGACTGAGCACGGGCGACGCCCTTGTCTATCGGAAGGTGGACTCCGGCGACCCGGGAATCGGAGGCCTCAGCGACGGCAGGACCTACTACGCCATCGTCGTGGACTCCACGACGATCAGGCTGGCGGACTCCATGGCCGACGCCGCTGGCGGCAGTGCTCTCGACATCGAACCCGGCGAAGGTAATGTAAGTCTGACGCGCATGATGGCCTATGAACCCGCGTATCGGATCGTCTTCTCCCCAGCTGAGCGGGGCGCCTATGCCGAGGCCCTCGACTGGGACGATGCCCGGATCGACCTCGAAGAGGCCAAGCGGACCCAGGAGTTCCATACCCTTCATGCCCGATATGACGCCCTCGGCGCAACGTATATGCCCGGCTGGAAGTATGAACCGGGCAACGCCGGCTACAGGCCTTCTTTCGACCCGTCCGATTTAGTTGGCGACAACGGCAGGATCACCGTCGGCACCCACCTGTTCACCACCGGCGTCGGCGTCGTCTATAACGCCAACGGCGGGGATGCCATCGGTGGCCTCATCGATGGTGAGATCTACTATGTAATCGTCATAAACGACACGACGGTGCAGCTGGCCGCCTCGGCGGAGGATGCCGCGAACGGCGTCTTCCTGCAGCTCGACGCATCCGTCGCGACAGGCTCGGGCCATGACCTGTCGGATGTCGACGCCCTGGCCGTGGGCGCATCATGGACCGAAGGCCAGTTGCGCTATGCGCTGGGCATCGGCTGGCTCAAGGAGACCACCGACACCGAGACCCGCATCGAGGCGCCCAACCTGATCGGCAACAGCATCGTCATCGATGTCTCTGGATCCGTCGGCGAGAAGCTTCCAGAGCAAAAGATCCTCATTCACGAAAGCGGTGCCATGGAAGTCGTCGGCAGCAGCATCGACGACTCCACGCCCGAAGGGATCAAAGAGCGGACCAGGGAGGCCAAGAACGTCCTGGCCGCTTCAGAGAGGGACGACCTGATCTCCATCAAGGCCGACACCGATACGATCAGCTTCGGCAGCCTGCATGGGCTTGCCACCGGTGATACCGTCAGCTTCGGAGACCAGGGCACGATCAGACTGAGCGACATCCCCGGCGTAGCCAGCGCCGACGGCCATGACAATGCGTTCTACTTCGTCAGGGTGATCGACGAGTTCACCATCCAACTGTTCGATTCCGCAGAGAACGCCGGGAGCACAGGCAGCGTCGGCCTTGTCGACATCACCGCGACCGAGGCGAGGGTTGCCCGGTTCGAGGACATCGATATCCAGGCCGGTGGCAGGGTGACCTACGTCACGATTCCCACCTCCGAAGGGGATATGGGCAGCGCCGGCACAGCCATCGAGCTGACTCCGGCCGAACAGGACGCCATTGCGGCCACTCCTGCCGAGAACGTGACCATCATCGACTCCGCAGCCGACTCCATCCGTTTCGGCTCGCCCCATGGGTTGACAACGGGTGCAAGGGTCACCTTCGGCGCCCTGGGCACCGTCACTCTCAGCGCCCTTCCCGGCGTGACCGATGGGCAAGTCTACTACGTCAGGGCTATCGATGCGAATACCATCCAGCTCTTCGACACCGAAATGAATGCCCTTGGCGAGGGCGAAAACGGACGTATCGACATCACACGCAGCGAGATCCGCCTCACGCAGCGTCCGAGCGAGACCTTCCGGGTCGATGTTTCCGCAGACACCTATGTCCTGCTCGGCGCCGAGTCGGATATCCACCTCGGTCGCGTAATCGCAGGGCTGGCCGACATCGACGACAGCGAGATCCGGATCAAGACCAGCGGCGGGATCTACGATTTCGACAATGACGACGCCACCGTGAACATCATCGGCGGCAGGCTCGTCCTCGAGGCTGCAAGGAAGAGTATCGGCGTCGAGGGCGCACCGGTGACCCTCGACCAGCACCCCGGCGCCCCGTTGACCGCCAGGGCCGAGCAGGGGATCTTCCTGATGGAAACAGCCGGGGACATGCTTGTGGATACCGTCTACTCTCCGGAACGTGTCGACCTGTACGCCGAGGACTCCATCCTTGATGCCTTCGACGGCAACTACCTGAACGTCCGAACGAAGTTGCTGAACCTCCATGCAGGTACAACCATTAACGGTATCGACGATGGAATGGGAGGCATTGGCACGGTCGACAACTTCTTCGACATCGACCTTTTCTACACCGATGGGCCCATCGGTGTGGTCAACGCCACGGCCAACACCGGAATACACATCTTCGAGACAAACGGTCCGCTGTACGTCGGCAAGATCGTGTCGAAGCTCGGGGACGTCAGCCTGCGCGCCCCAGGCGACATTCTGGACTATCATGATGACCCGGAAGCCGATGTCATCGGAAGGAGCATCGTCCTCGAGTCGCACTTCGGCGGCATTGGCACTTCAGGAAACGACCTGGACATCGACAGCTCCGTGTCCGGTCCGGGCACGCTGACCATCTCCAGCCGCCGGGACATTTGCCTGACTGAGACGGATGGAGACCTGAGTATTGCCAGGGTGGTCACCGGCGCCGGGCACACCGTCTTCGTCGGCAGCGACGGCGCAATCCTGAACGGCCGGCTTGACGACGAGGACAACATCGTTGCCGGCGCGACCTGGCTGTACGCCACGGGTAATATCGGTTCGCCGGATAGGGCCATAAGATCGATCATGGGCAGGGTCGAGGGTATCTCCATAGAAGGCGACATCTGCCTGCACAACACCGGTCACCTGGTGATCGGGGGCATCAGCGCAACGGAAGGATTGAACGCGTACAGGAGGGTGGTCATTTCGGCCAGCAGTCCGGTCACCGTCGCCGAGACGGTCCAGGCCTCCGATATTCTGATCACCGCCGCTGACAGCCCGGATAGCGGCGACGACCTGATCGTCAACTCCGGCGTGACCGTGCACTCCACGGCCGGCAATGTGGCGCTCCGTGCGGGCGATGACCTGATCATCGAGGCCGGGGCATCAATCCTGGCATCCGGGACCATCGCACTGTACGGCGATTATGGGAACGTTGACCTGGGCGTCGGCGGTATCATCGATCTCCAGGGGACAATCGCAGGGAGCGCGTTTGAGATCCACGGCGAAAGCGACGACGATACGATCGTGCTGACGGGGCTGACAGCGGGAATGCCGACTACGGTATGGATGGGCGCGGGAGATGACGTCCTGCGTGTTGGCAGCATGGCCACACCCGTTTCGAACGAGGGTGGCGTGGTCGACACGATCGACGGCTTGCTGACTGTGCACGGGGAGGATGGGTTAGACACCCTGAGCGTGGACGACTCCGGCGACCAGGACGGCGACATCGGAACCATGACCGACAGCACCATCAGCGGGCTGGGCATGGCCACGGGTATTGTCTACGCCACGGTCGAGCGGATCGATATCGCCCTGGGTGCCGGTGACGACACGTTCAATGTTCTGGGCACGGCGACGGGGACGACCACGACCGTCGCGGGCGGCGCAGGCGACGACGAGTTCGTGCTTTCATCCGATCTGGACAAGGACTTTGGCACCCTCGACACCATCCGGGGCGACATCCACCTGTACGGCGGACCCGGAGCGGATAAACTTGTTCTGAGCGACCGGGGCAACACCACTGGCCGCGCGGTTGTCGTCACTGAAACCGGCATGACCGGTTTCGGCGACGCGGGTGGCAGCGGCACCGTCACCTATGAAAGCCTGAACGGAGGGCTGGAACTTTGGCTGGGCAGAGGCAACGACTTGGTCACCGTGACCGGGGCGCACAGGGAAGAGGTGACTGCGGTACTGCTCGGCGGCGGAGACGACACGGCTTTGCTGCGAGACGAGAGCCCCGGCGAAGACGGGCTGGTGATGGTCTTCGGCGAGGGCGGCTCCGACACCATCGACGCTTCTGCCTGGAAGAGCGGGGCTGTCCTTTTCGGCGACGGCGGCACGGCCACGGGCCGGGGTTCGATGACTCCACAAACCCTGCTTTCCGTGGAATCCACGGCCCCTGCCGCTGACGGCAAAGACATTCTCATTGGCGGTTCCGGCGACGACGTCCTTGTCGGCGGCGGGGGCGACGACAAGTTGTGGGGCGACGGGGGCAACGACGTGCTCATTGGCGACGCAGGCCGTGTGACCTACAGGAACGGCGTACTTTACGAGGCCGGAACGTTGGGCCGCTATAGTTCTTCCGACGGAAACGACACCCTCGTCGGTGGAGCCGGGAACGATTTCATGTTCGGCGGGGCGGGGTCCGACCTGTTCTACGGCAACCTGTCCGAGGACGTGATTATCGGCAAATACGGCAAAGTCACTCTGAGCGGCGGCAAGGTCGATGAAGTCATTGCCATGGGTGATTTGATCAGCCGGACCATGATAGACCTCTACAGCATCGAGGAAACGCCTGGCGATTCCAGGGGAAGCACGGGCGGACAGGATGCGCCCCTCATCACGGAACCCACGCCCGAGGCCCTTGAGATCGAACAGGTGCGATCCGAATCGGGCTATTCCCGCCGCGTGAGCCATCATGGCGGCCAGTCGGTTCCGGCAGCCCAGGCGCAGCCCGGAAAGGATGCGGCCCCGGCGGACGACCCGGCCCAGGAGCAAGGGGCTCCCGCAGAGGCTGCGGCGGGGCTGCGGCCCGCCGTTTTCGGCCTGCGGCAGTCGGGCGGCGAGCCTTTCGCGTCGGCGCAAGAGCGCGAGGAATCGCTCTCTGCGGTCCGGGAAGACGGGGAGTCAACGAGTCTCCAGGGCGCCGTGGCCGGCTTGACCTGTCTTGGAGCGCTGTCGATCCGGGGCAGGGAGGAAAAGCGTCGGCTGTCCTCCGAGGAACTGGAGCGTATCACCAAGCCCAAGGGCCGGAGCTGGAACTGGGACGGGGAGAGGCTGTGCGACGAGGAAAAAACGGATTCTTCTCCTGCGCGGCTGGTCACCATATCGGGATTCACCTTCGAAAAGAAACGTCAGGCTGTGGACGCATAGTCCGGCCTTTTTCATACGGAGCCTGCAACATACAAGGAGTGTACACGTGACAATGGAAGACAAGACGCCTCAGGAAAAGACGGAAGACCACCAGATCCGCTGGGACGGGAGCCGCATGCGTACCACGTATGCCAACGTCTGCAACGTATCGAGCACGCGCGAGGAAGTGGCGTTCATGTTCGGCGTCAACAAGAACTGGCACCCGTCGCAGAAGGAGTTGGTCATCGAGCTTTCCGACCGCGTCATCATCAACCCTTACGCGGCCAAGCGCCTGGCCCTTCTCCTGACTAACACCATGGCCGAATACGAGAAGCGCTTCGGCGTGATCAATCTCGAAATGCCCGACGTCACCCCGCAATAGGGCATGACGCGGACTTTCGCATCAGGCCCGGCACGGGGATGTGCCGGGCCTTCACGTGTTTGAATCCGGGTTTTCCCTTGTTTTTTGACCAGATAGCTGGTTAACTGAGTAGGTTAAAGGGGTTTGGTCTTCTGCCTGCACCGGCGTCGCCGTTGCAGTGGATCAGGTTTCATCATTATGGGCAGCAACACTACCACACAGGAATCCGCGCCTACCGACACAGGCCCCGTCCTGTCATGGGCCGAGTTCTCATCGGCTTCGAGCACCCGGGAGTATTGCCAGGGGTGGATCGGGCTGCAAAGCGGCATGATTCCAGGCGTGATCCAGGGAATTCTGGTCACCGAAGGGGAGGACGGGCAGTTCGCCCCCGCCGCCGTGTGGCCCTACGGCGGTGCGGACCCGGTCCGCCTGGCTGCGGCTCTGGAACGGGTCATCGACGACGAGCGCGGCCTGGTGCTGGAACTGGACGCCGCAGACCGGTATGCCATGGTCTACCCCGTCCGGGTGGATGACAGGCTGTTCGCCGTGGTGGCCATGGAACTGGCGGCGGACAGCGAGGCCGATCTTAACCGGGCCATGGAGCAGCTGCAGTGGGGTTGCTCGTGGCTGGAGTTGCTTCTGCGCCGCCGGGAGGCCGACAAGGACAAGGCTCGCCTGCTGCGCCTCGGGACGGCGGTGGACATGCTGGCCCTGACCCTGGACCGGCCATCCTGCCGCGAGGCGGCCATGACCTTCGTCACGGAACTGGCGGCCGCCGCCCAATGCGAGCGGGTCAGCCTGGGCTTCGTGCGCGGGCGGTCCGTTGTCCTCGAAGCGGTTTCACACAGTGCCGAGGTCGACCTGAAGATGAACCTGACCCGGACCATCGAACGGGTAATGGACGAAGCCCTGCTGCAGCGTCGCGAGATATCCTGGCCCACGGACGACGCCACGGTCATTTGCCGCGAGCACGAGGCCCTCTCGCGCCAGCAGGCCATGGTTTCGGTGTTGACCCTGCCTCTGTACGGCCAGAACCGCTACTACGGCGCCCTGACCGTCGAGCGCGCCGCGGACCAGCCGTTCACCGAACGCGATGCGGAATTCTTTCGGGCCGTGGGGACCCTGGCCGGTCCCATCCTGGAGGCCAAGCGCCAGGTCGACCGCTCCGTCCTCGACCATGCCCGCGCCAGTCTGTCCGAGGCGGCCGGGCGGTTGCTGGGCCCCCGGCACTACGGCCGCAAGCTTGCGGTGGCGGCGCTGGCCTGTTTGGCCGTGTTTCTTTTCTTTGCCCACGGGGACTACCGCCTGCGCGCGGATATCGCCCTGGAAGGGGGCATCCGTCGGGCCGTGACCGTGCCCTTCGACGGCTTCATCCATCAGGCCCCGTTCCGGGCCGGCGACCTGGTGAACGAAGGAGATGAGCTCTGTCTCCTCGACGACAGGGACCTGCGCCTGGACAGAATGGTCACCGCCAGCCGCCTGCGGCAGCTGGAGCAGCAACTCCAGGAAGCCGTATCCCAGCACGATCGGGCCCAGTCCAGCATCATCCGGGCGCAGTTGAACCAGGTTCAGGCCGAGTTGGACCTGGCCGACGCGCAACTGGCGCGCACCCGCCTCACGGCGCCGTACTCCGGCCTCATCGTCAGCGGGGATCTGAGCCAACGCCTCGGCAGCGCCGTGAAGCAGGGCGACGTGCTCTTCGAGGTCACGCCGCTGGATTCCTACCGGGTCATTCTCAAGGTCGACGAACGGCGCATCGCCGATGTCCGGGTCGGACAGCGCGGCGAGCTGGTCCTTTTTTCCCTGCCCGGCCAGGAGTTCGGGTTCACGGTCAGCAAGATCACGCCCATCGCCAAGGCCGAGGATGGCAGCAATCATTTCCAGGTCGAGGCGGCGCTGGACAGCGTGGACGAAACCCTGCGCCCCGGCATGGAAGGCGTGGGAAAGGTCGCCGTGGATCGGCGCAAACTGGTCCGGATCTGGATTCGGGACATGCGCGAATGGCTGACGCTCTTCTTCTGGAAATGGTTGCCTTGAAGCGCAGGAGCGGGGTTCGCGCATGAGCGTTTCGCTGCTCAGTCCTTCATGGTACAGGGTCGCCCCCCTCAAGCCGCGTCTGCGCAGCCATGTGCGCATCGAGCGCCACGATTATCGCGGCCAGGACTGGTATGTGATTCAGGACGGCTTCACGGGGCGCCATCACCGTTTTTCCTCCGAGGCCTACCAACTGGTGGGCATGATGGACGGCCGCCGGACCATGGACCAGATTTGGCAGGCCGTTTGCGCCCGCCTGGGCGACCACATGCCCACCCAGGATGAGGTCATCGAACTCCTGGCCAGACTGTACCGGGCCGATCTCTTGCAGACCAGCGCCATCCTCGACTTTTCGGATCTGCACCAGCGCAGCGTGAAGGGCAGGCGCAACCGCCTGTTCACGCAGCTGGCCTCGCCGCTGTCCCTGCGCTTCCCGCTCCTGGACCCGGACCGCTTCCTGACCCGGACCATGCCCTGGGTCCGTCCGTTTCTCGGCTGGCAGGCCTTGGCGGTCTGGATAGCGGTAACGCTCACGTCCGCCGTCCTGGCCGTGCTGCACTGGGACTCCCTGCAAGGCGATTTTTCCGACGCGCTTCATGGTATGGAGAATCTGCTGCTGATCAGCCTGCTCTATCCCGTGCTGAAAGTCCTGCACGAGTTCGGCCATGCCTACATGGTCAAGAAGGAAGGCGGGGAGGTGCACGAGATGGGGGTCATGCTGCTGGTCTTCATGCCCCTGCCGTACGTGGACGCGTCCTCGTCGACGTCCTTCCGGGACAAGCGTCAGCGCATGCTTGTCGGGGGGGCGGGTATCATGGTGGAGCTTTTCGTGGCCGCCGTCATGCTGCTGATCTGGCTGAACGTGGAGCCGGGAATCGTGAGCGCCCTGGCCTACAAGACCCTGCTCGTGGCCGGGGTGTCGACGGTCCTCTTCAACGGCAATCCGCTGTTGCGTTTCGACGCCTATTACATTCTTTCGGACTGGCTGGAGATTCCCAACCTGGCGCAACGCGGCGTCGGCTATCTGGGATACCTTTTCAAGCGGTATCTGCTGGGAGTGGAAAGCGCCGAATCACCGGCCCGCAGTCCCGGGGAAGCCCGCTGGTTGTTCTTTTACGCCGTTGCCGCCTTTTGCTATCGGATTTTCATATCCGTGCGCATCGTGCTTTTCGTGGCCGGGCAGTTTTTTTTCGTGGGAATCGTGCTGGCCATCTGGGCGGTGTTCATGATGCTCATCATGCCTACGTGGCGCGTGGCCGCTTTTCTCGTCAAGGATACTCATATGCAACGTAAGCGCCTTCGCATCATCATGACGGTGGTTCTTCCCCTGGCTCTGCTGGCGGTGGTTCTGGCTGTGGTCCCGGCGCCGCTGTACACCAACGCCGAAGGCGTGGTCTGGGTTTCGGAGGAATCCCGGGTGTACGCCGCTGCCGGCGGGATGGTGGAGGCCGTGGTCACTCCCGGCGGGACCGCCGTAAAATCCGGCGATCCGCTGATCCGCTGCGCGGACCCGTTGCTGGAAACCCAGGTCCGGTTGCTGCAGGCCCGCAGGGAGGAATTTCAGGCCCGCCGACAGTTGAGCATGAACAGGGCCCGCGCCGAGACCGCCATGCTGGAAGAGGAACTCCGGAGCATCGAAACTGAGATCGATCGCGCCCAGGAACGTCAGGCGGCTCTGATCACGCGCAGCCCCGCGTCCGGGATTTTCGTGCTTCAGGACGAGGCTGATTTGCCGGGCCGATTTCTGCGGCGCGGCGAACCTGTGGGCTACATCCTCGACCCGTTGCGCATGCAAATCAGGACAGTGGTTCCCCAGGCCGACATCGAGCGCGTCCGCTCGGATGTCCGAAGCGTCGAGGTGCGGCTGGCCGAGAACATCGGGCAGGTGCTGCCGGCGCGGGTGTTCCGCGAGGTACCCGCCGCGAGCCGCGTGTTGCCTAGCCTGGCCTTCAGTCTCGACGGCGGTGGCCGGTTCGCCCTCGACACTCGGGAAAAAGACGCCCCACATGTGCTGGAGCGCCTCTTTCAGTTCGACCTAGTGCTTGAGGGACCCGTGCCAGGCAACGTGGAGGAGCGTGTCTACGTCCGCTTCGAGCACAGCTCCGAACCCTTGGCCTTGCGGGCCTACCGGGCGTTGCGGCGCCTCCTCCTCACCCGCTTCGCCTTATGATTGCGCCCAGAATGCATTCTGGCTGCGTTGCTGCGGGAAAAATGGAAACCTCATGTAGACGGCTACACTTCGGCTTCCATTTTTCCCTTGCGCCTTGCCACAATGCATTCTGGACGCAATCACCGAGAAATGGTCGGCAAAGGGTTTGAGAATGTGTATAGAGGAGTTTTCATGCTGCATCTGACTCATCCCCCAGCCAGCCGCGAAGCTCGGGCCGAGAGGCCAGACCGGGTCGAGACGTGGCTGGAGCGGCAGGTGCACCGGGTGCACGGGCGCGTCCTTGCGCTGCGCGGAATGGGCGGATGGCTGCGGCGGGAGACGGCGGCGGTGGGCGAGGCTGGTCTGCGTCTGATCGGATTGAACGACACGAAGCTGGCCGAAGAGATCCGTCCGCTTCGTGAGCGCCTGCTGACCGACGGTTTTCTTCCGGCCCACGTGGCTGACAGCTTCGCCCTCATCCGGGAATTCTCGGCGCGCATCCTGGGGCTCCGCCACCATGACAGTCAGGTCATGGGCGCCCTGGTCATGCTGCGCGGCATAGTCGCCGAGATGGAGACCGGCGAGGGCAAGACCCTGACGGCCACCCTCACGGCGGCCACGGCGGCCCTGGCCGGGCTGCCGGTGCATGTCATCAGCGTCAACGACTACCTGACTGGGCGCGACGCCGAGAACACCGCGCCCCTGTATCGGGCCCTGGGCCTGAGCGTGGGGTGCGCGGTGCACGGACAGACACCGGAACAGCGTCGGCAGGCCTACGGATGCGACATTACCTATGCCACCAACAAGGAACTGGTTTTTGACTACCTGCGCGATCGTCTGACCATGGCGGACCGGCCGGACTCCATCATGGTTCAGGCCGAAAGTCTGCAGGGCCGCGGCTCGCGCGAAGGACGCCTGCTCATGCGCGGCCTGCACTTCGCCATTGTCGACGAGGCCGACAGCGTGCTCATCGACGAGGCCCGGACGCCGCTCATTATTTCCGGCTCCTCGGGAGTGAGGGAGGAACGGGAGTTTCTGGAACAGGCCCTGGAGCTGGCGGATGATTTCGTCCGGGATATGGATTTCGAGCTTGACGAGGCTCGGCGGCAGGTCTTGCTGACCCCGGCCGGTCGGAGCCGTATCGAGGACGCGGCGCGTCGGCTGGGCGCCTTGTGGAGCGGCCTGGTGCGACGGGAGGGCTCGGTGCAACAGGCCCTGACGGCCCTGCACCTTTTTCGCCGCGACGAACAGTACCTGGTCCGCGACGGCAAAGTGCAGATCATTGACGAATTCACGGGGCGGGTCATGCCCGACCGTTCCTGGGAGCAGGGGCTTCACCAGTTCATCGAACTCAAGGAAGGGTGCGAGTTGACGCAGCGTCGGGAACCCCTGGCCAAGATCAGCTATCAGCGTTTTTTCAGACGATACCTGAGGCTCGCGGGCATGACCGGCACGGCGCGTGAAGTGAAGGACGAGCTGTGGAATGTCTACGGGTTGGCCACGTTGCGCATGCCCACCCACCGGCCGGTGATCCGGCGCAGGCTAAAGGAGAGGGTTTTTCCCACCCGGCACGATAAATGGCGGGCCGTGGTGGACCGGATCGGCGAATTGCACCGGCAGGGCCGGGCCGTGCTTGTCGGGACGCGAACCGTGGCGGCCTCCGAGGAACTAGCTGCCCGCGTTCGGGAAGCAGGGCTGCCCCATCTGGTCCTGAGCGCCAAGCAGGACGCCGAGGAGGCCGAGGTCATCACCAGGGCGGGCCAGCCGGGAAGCGTGACCATCGCAACGAACATGGCCGGGCGGGGCACGGACATCATGCTTGCGCCCGAGGTGCGCGATGCAGGCGGTCTGCATGTCATCATCACGGAATACCACGAGGCCGCGCGCATCGATCGTCAATTGGCCGGGAGGTGCGGGCGGCAGGGTGACCCCGGAAGCTTTGAAGGGATTTTATCCCTGGAGGATTTCCTGTTCCTGGGCAAATGGGGCGACCCCTTTATCCGCGTGGCCATGTTTGCCGTCACCCGGACGAGGATGCCCCAATTCGCGGCGCGCCTGCTGCTGAAGCGCATGCAGCGCAACGTGGAGCGGCACAACACGCGGCTGCGCCGAAACCTGTTCCGGCAGGACCAGGCGCAGGGAAGCCTGATGTCCTTTGCAGGCCGGTTCGAGTAAACAAAGTCTATTTCCCCGTGTTTGAGCTGTTTCCGGTCCAAACGCGGGGGCCATACGCATCGAGGAGAACACGAGATGAAACGCGTATTTTTTCTGGCACTGCTGTGCATGTTGGCTGCCACGGTTCGAGCCGGGGAACTGCCGCCTTTTGAAGGGCTTATCGAGCCTCGGGAGACCGTCAATTTCGGCAGTCAGGTTCCGGGCATCCTGGAGAAGGTGATGGTGGAGCGGGGAGAAAAGGTCGAAGTCGGGCAGATCCTGGCGCGGCTCAAGTCCGGGGTCGAAGCCGCAGCCCTGCGCACGGCCGAGGCCAAGGTGGATTTCGGGCAGCGCAAGTCCCAGCGCAACGAGGAACTGACCAAAAAAAAGCTCATTTCGATGCATGAAAAAGACGAGATCGAGACCGAGTTGCAGCTGGCCCGGCTGATGGTGGCCGAGGCCAAGGCGCAACTCGAAATGCGGGTCATCCGCAGTACGATCAAGGGCGTGGTGGTCAAGCGTACTGGCGCACCCGGCGGCTATGTCGGCGAGGAACCCTTCCTGACCGTGGCGCAGATCGATCCTTTGAGCGTAGAATTGGTCATCCCGGTCCAGTATATCGGATCCATCAAGGAAGGTGTCACGGCCAAGGTCCTGCCGGACGAGCCGGTGGGTGGCGAGTACAGCGCCAAGGTCGTGATCGTGGACAAGGTCATCGATGCCGCCAGCGGAACCTTCGGCGTGCGGCTGGAACTCTCCAACCCCCAGTTCAGGCTGCCGGCGGGCATGAAGTGTCGGGTTTTCTTCTGATCGCGGACACGTCGCAGGGCCGGCAGATCATGCTTTCGAACGCGGAATCCTTACGGGTTCAAACGAAATCGGGCGGGGATACAAAAGGCGGATTGCAAGATTGAAATGTTCAGGGATCATGGGTGTACACCGCACCTTCCCAGGTAAATGCCTGATCGCCTGCACAGACCCGCTGCCAAGTGAGATGCGCAAAAGACTCTTGGCCGCAGGAGTGCCGGATAAGTTGCTGCCGCCGGGTACGGAGCCGAAGAGGGCTCAAGGGAAGGCGTTGCCGAAGGTGGGGTGAGATTGGAGAAAATAAACGGTAAGGCCATCCGATTTTGGCTGACCTTTGGTTTGTTATTCAGCAATTCGAAATCAAGACATCAAAAGTTCATTGATGATGATTCATAATTGTTACTGGTATCTATTAATGCGCTGTAATCTACTCGAATATAAGGTACCTAGCTTTTCATCAGGCCAGCCTAGATGCTTTAAAATCAGTCGTTCCGTTAATATCTGTATTCGTACAGTATTTTCATTTAATAGATATACGTCGTCACAGTGAGCCATATGGAAAAGCTTGTTTCGTAGATATAAAGCATTTTGAAGTCCAAAATTAAAATCAAGTTTGTTCCATATGTCGTCTTTTTCGATTTCAAGAATATTGGTGCAAAATACTATTTTATCAATTACAGATGGTCTTTTTAGTTCAGGTAATTTTTTTATAAGTCTTTCACAATATTTGGCAATTTCATCTTGGCTTGACAGACTTTCTATAGTTATTTTTAAATTCGATTCTATTGTTTTCCATTTTGATGATGGGATGCTTATTTCTTTCTTGTAAATTTGTGTTAGTCCGTCACATAGACATTCTAGTGCTATAATTGAATGAAAAAAATTAATTTCAATTGCATTTTCTAAATATGACAATGATAAAAATAATATGCAATTTTTTAACTCATTTTTGATATTAGAAGATTTATATGATTTTAAAAGTACTTCAAATCCCGAATTAATTAGATCGGCATGGTCGATTAAAGAAAATGTGTTCTTTTGATATGACTTATGTGGAGTATATTTTCGAATTACTGGACACGTTACGGTTGTGTTTCTTGAAAAAGGCGTTATTTGTATTTGTCCCCATTGGATTGATCGTCTATTACATAGAGAAAGTAATGATGTGACGTCTTCAATTTCATCCATTATGGCGTCTAAAATAAATTTTAAACTACATTCCTGAGTGTTAATGGTAAATGTTACAATTGGTTTTGAAAACGACATGATTGCATTATTTTTGTAGTATTCTTTTTTTATAAAACTATATTGATCCAGAGCCATCCAATCCCCAAGTTCTGATTTCCACTTTATTTCTTCTTTGTACGAAGAAAGATAATTTATTGATCCATCATCGCTATAGCTTGATGATCGTTTTTTACTAATGCTATAGCTAGGGCATAACGTTATTGTAGAATGTACAAATTCTATTTCTTTTATTTTGTCATTGCTAATTGAATATTCAAATCCTCCAGAGTGGATTATCGCTTTATTTTTATGAGAAGTTAATTCTACTATATTTTTTAAAATTAAATTATTCTTATCATTATCTTGATTCTTGATAAATAAATCTCCGTATTCATCTCCAAGCATTATGTTATCAATATCATCATAAAATGAGTATTCTCCCTCTAAAAAATAAATTTCGGTAATTATTTTTTCAAAAACATATTTATTGTATTCAATTTTAACGAGAACATTAATATTATCTCCGATTATCCCTTTTATTTCAATTTTTTCAATTTCTGAATGCATAGATATACCACACTGTTAAAATATTTGACAGTTGTTCATCTAATCTCGCACGTATACTGGTGACAAAATAAGCGCACAAAGAAATGCCATAGCCCGATTTTGTCATTAATTCATTAAGTTATAATTCCACGAAAACCACTAAGTGGTTGAAGTAGACTTAAGTTTTATGGTTCTTCGACGTTTGATGTGGAATTCATGAAGTCACCAAGACCTGAATCGGAGCCGCGATCAGGTAGATCATGGTGATGAAGTTCTCCACATTTCGGTATCCTCGGGCTCTGGCCCTCGCTGCCTGGACCTGGCCATTGAACCCTTCGAGTCTCGCATTGGTGTGAAGGAATGCCAACGATGAAGGACTTGCGGCAAATGCCTTTCAAAGCTGGCCAATGCTCCGCGCACGGGTTCCAATAGCGGGCAGTCGGCCTCGTACTCGGCAGTATGCTTGAGAAAATGGGTGGTGCGCTACTTTGCAGCCTGCTTCGATTCGGCCCTTCGAACCCAGCGCAGAAGTTCTTTGACATGGTAGGCCTTGGCGGTTGCGAAGCCTTGCTCTAACACTGCCGTTTATACGGAATTACGGACACCTTCAAGCCAAGTCCCACGGTTGTTATCTGCAGAAAGGGCACAAAAAAAGCCCACTTTCGTGGGCTTATTTTTGTTTGTGGTGGAGCCGGGGAGAATCGAACTCCCGTCCGAGAATGCTCCGCGCAAAGCTTCTACAGGTTTAGTTCAGGTTTTGCTTCTCGCTCCACGGTTAGCCCCTGAACGGGCTTCCTTGGCGCCAGCCCGGAATTTGTCTCGCGATTGGTCATCCAGACAGTAACCTTTCGCCAGCCTGATGGGGTTTGCCACCCGGATACGGATTATCAGACATCCACCGCACGGATGTGACGACCTTGGTCGTCATGCAAGGGTTACCTATTTACTAGGCAGCCATTGCGTAGTCATAATTGTCATTGGCAATTATGTTTCTGCTGGGTTTTGACGAGGACCTCCCAGCACCTCGACCTGCAACTTTGGCCTCATCATCCCCGTCGAAACCAGGGCGGCCCCTCAAAGAACACTTGTCTCTTATAAATCCGTTACCGCTAAAGGCAAGGCAGAGAAAGTGAAGTCATCCCGGTTCATGTTGAACCCGGGCCCTGCAAACACCACGAATGTCCAAGCCTGTCAAGTGATTCCGGCGGCGATCGCACGTCATCGGCGATGATGCGTTTTCGGCGTCATTCCGGGATTTGGCGAGCAGCACATGATCTATCGTGTTCTGCAACGCGTCAAGATTTACCGGCTTGCTGATATAGCCATCCATGCCCGTGGCAATGAATTTTTCTTTGTCGCCGCTCATGGCGAAGGCGGTCAGCGCAATGATGGGGATGTCCGTTTGCATGAGGATCAAGCTTGATTTTCACTAATGGACATTTCCTTCAGCAAGCAATTGATGGAATTTTCCAGTAATTCAAAGCATGTTTTGAAATTTGCCGCGTCGTTTTCCAAGCAGCACCTTTCCATGTCTTTGGCGGCATCTTGCAGGACCCCGGCTCCCAGATTCGCGGCCGCGCCGCGGATGCTGTGCGCGTGCAGGGCTGCCGTTGCCAGGTCGTTGTCTTCGAGTCCACGCTTCAGGCCCGCGATGCGCAGGGGGATGTCCTCCGCGAAACCTGCCAGGATCTCCTTGGCCAGTTGCTCGTCATCCAGCAGTCTTTCGAGCATTGCCTCCTTGTCCCAGATGAGCGGCCTTTTGTCCTCTCTTTTTCGTCCTTCTTGGGGCGGCATTCTCTCTTCGTCATTCCTGGGCGGAAGCCACTTGCCGAGAACCAGCGACAGCACCCTAGGGGAGAGGGGGTTTGAAATGTAATCGTTCATGCCTGCCAGGAGGCATTTTTGCTTGTCGCCGGGCAGGGCGTGAGCGGTCATGGCGATGATCGGCACGTCATGGTTGCGGACCCGGGAGGACGGATCACGAATGACGCTGGTGCTTTCGAACCCGTCCATTTCCGGCATCTGCACGTCCATGAGCACCAGATCGTAGGGGATGCTTTCCAGAGCGCTGACCGCTTCGGCTCCATTGGCCACGGCATCGGCGCGCAGGCCCAGTTTGCCCAGGATTCCAAGAGCCACCTGCTGGTTCGTGATGTTGTCTTCGGCCAGGAGGATGCGAAACTTTTGTGCGGTAAACGTGGTCAATGCGCACTTAGCGGCTTCGCGGGCCGTGTGTCGCGTGATCAGGTCCCCGGAGATGTTTGCGGCCATTACCAGGTTGAGGCAGGTATGCAGTTCGCCGTGCAGCAAGGGCTTGGTGAGGTACGCTGAAAATCCGGCGTCCCTGAATCGCTTGGCGGTGCCTCGCTGACCAAGGGAGGTCATGATGACCGTGCGTGTTTTTTCAAGCTTGGGATCCGAGCGGATGACGCGGCCCAGGGTCTCGCCGTCCATGCCGGGCATGCGCATGTCCAGGATGGCCAGATGGTAGGGGTCGTTCTCGGCCAGGGCCGCGTAAAGCAGGCGCAGGGCTTCAGGGCCGTCCATGGCCTCGTCCGGGCGCATTCCCCAGGACATGAAACGGTCCAGGAGAATTTCCCGGTTGGTCGCGTTGTCGTCCACGACCAGCACCCTCAGGTCCTGCAACTCGGCGGCGATGGGCATCAGGTTTTCCTGGTCCGCTGCGGTTTCAAGTCGTGCCGTGAACCAGAAGGTGGAACCCCGGCCTTCGGTGCTCTGCACGCCGACTTCGCCGCCCATGAGTTCCGCCAGTTGCCTGGAAATAGCCAGGCCCAGCCCCGTGCCCCCGAATCTGCGGGTGACCGAGGCGTCCACTTGCGAGAAACTCTGGAACAGGCGGTCCAGCTTGTCCCCGGGAATGCCGATCCCTGTGTCGCGGACCGAAAACAGCAGTGCGATGGAGCTTAATGAAGAGGACCCGGGCGTATAGTCATCGGAGTCCCGGGTCAGGCTGACGCGCACGTCCACTTCTCCGCTTTGGGTGAACTTGAGGGCGTTTGTCGTCAGATTGGTCAAAACCTGACGCAGGCGGCCAGGGTCGCCGGAGAGGCGATCCGGCACGTTCTGGTCCGCTGAGCAGATGAATTCGAGCCCTTTTTCTTCGGCCTTGATGGCGTTCATGGACGCGAAGTCGTCGAGCAATGCCCGCAGCCCGAAGTCCAGTATTTCAAGTTCCATCTTGCCCGACTCGATCTTGGAGAAGTCCAGGATGTCGTTGATCAGGCTGAGCAGCACCTCGCCGCTGGAGCGGACGGCTTCCGCGTAGCGGCGCTGGGTTTCGTCCAGGGGCGTATCCAGGAGCAGGCCCGTCATCCCGATGACTCCATTCATGGGCGTGCGGATTTCGTGGCTCATGTTGGCAAGGAAATCGCTTTTGGCCTGGGTGGCATGTTCCGCCTTGGCCAGGGCGGCATCGAGCTCCAGGTTTTTCAGGGCCATCTGCTGGGCGTAGTTGTGCAGCTTGTCCTCGGTGTGCCGGCGATGGGTAATGTCGCGAAACGACCACACCCGTCCGACAATCCGGTCCCCGATTTTCTGGGGCAGCGAGTAGCGCTCGAATATGCGCCCGTCCAGAAGCTCGATCTGATCAAAGCTTGTCTCTTCGGGATGCGCGTCCAGTTCCCGGACTCCGGCTTCAAATTCCTGGCGATGGGCCACCTGCGGGATGATGTTGGCGAGCAGCGAGCGTTCGTCGCGCATGTGCTCCATGTCATGCGGCAGATGCCAGAGCTCAAGGAAATTTTGGTTCCATTTCGTGATTGCTCCGTTGCTGTCCACCACCAGAATGCCGTCGGTGGTCGATTCCAGGGATGCGTCGAGGAGCGAGAGGGAGTTCCGCAGGTTGCCTTCCACCTTCTTGCGGGCGGTGATGTCTTCAAGGGTGGCGATGACGCCGGTGGGATTTTGGCCGGGCGTGATGGGGTTGAATATCACATGCAGATATCTTGTCAGGCCTCCGGTGACGGATGTGTACTCGTCCTCGAAGACCGCCGCTTCTCCGGCCAGGGCTTTCTCTATTATCTCGCTCATCCGGGGCGTGCTTTGAAGCGCCGTGTTGAAACCGATGAGCTTTTCGCGCGATGAGCCCATGAGGCGGACGCAGGATTCGTTGCAGTCGACAATGACTCCCTCGTTGTTGAAGAGAATCATGCCCAGCGGTGCGTTCTCAAAAATTATCCGATGCCGGGACTCGCTTTCCCTGAGCGCATCCTGAATCTTCTTGTGTTCCGTTATGTCCCGTATGCCCAACACCCGGAACGTTTCGCCGCCGATCATGAAATTGCGGGCTTCGATTTCTGAAAAGAAGATCTCCGTGTTCTTTTTCTTCAATCTGATGCAATACGGGCTGGTATGCTCTTTGAGCATGCTGTCGCGAGCCGTGCCCAGGTCTTCTTCGAAAACCGCGATATCCAGGAAACTTTTCCCGATCAGTTCTTCATACCTGTATCCCAAGAGGCGTAACATTGCAGGATTGCAGTCTGTAATGATTCCGCCATGATGGATCAGTATTCCTTCCATGGTGACATCGGCAAGCAGGCGATAGCGGATGTCACTTTCCTGTGCAGTCTGTTCCGTCGTTACCGGTTCTTTGATGCCGCCACCGGCCGGCAAAAGGGGATCTTGCGGTTTTATTTTGGAATCATTGATCATATTGTAATGGTGCTGGTTTGTTGTTTTTCCTTGTGCGCATGCGGCGCGCAGCAAAAAAAGGGACCTTCGGCAAAAAACTTCTTTGTCGACAGTATGGTAGCCACGCGTCGTGGAGCAAGCTGTTTGTAAGACAATTCCGCGATGACTGGAGGATGTTCCGGCCGTTTAGCGGGACGTGGCGAGCTTGATGGTGCCTGTGGCTGATCGCCGTGTAAGACGGGAGCGTCGTTTTTTGTGTCGCGGCCAGGGCGACGGATCGCTGACGGCGGAGATCGGACGCGCGGCGCAGGAACATTTGGGGAATTTGCAGGGAGGCTTGTCGCCGAGAGGCGGGGGGGCGCAGGATGGTTCGGAAGCGAAAAAAAAGGGATCGCTGAATAATCAGCAATCCCTTGATTTTCTGGTGCGCCCGGCATGATTCGAACATGCGACCTACTGATTCGTAGTCGCAAAAATGCCTTTTCACGACCTTTCACGAACCCTCACATAATTACGCCTTAACCCTTGACACGCCTTGCTTAAAAGAGCATTTGATTATCACGAACTTTCACGAATAAACACCCCCTTTCATGCAAAAAACTGGGAGAGAACTGGGAGAGAGTATGGCCGTCAAGTGGATTCCGACAGGTGAAAAGGGCATCAGGTATTACGAACACCCTACCCGGAAGCATGGCGTGGGCAGGGACAGGTATTTTTCTATTCGCTACACCCTAGGCGGCAAGACCAGGGAAGAGGGTCTTGGCTGGTGGTCCGAAGGCTGGAACCTCGAACGGGCCATTGCCGAGCGATCCAAGTTGAAGGAAGCGCACAGGACGGGGCAAGGCCCTGCTACGCTGGAAGAGAAGCGCGAACAGGCGACCCAGGCCAAGGCCGACGCCGAACGCCAGCGGAAGCTGGAAGAGTCCAGGAACGTGACCCTTGCCGACTACTGGCCGGTTTATCTGACCGTCGCCAAGCTGCTCAAGGCCGACCAGAAAAAAGAGACCTCGTGGACGGCTGAAGAGGGCCTGTTTGAGCATTGGCTGAAGCCGGTTTTGGGTGACGTGATGATCAAGGATATCGACGCTGACCAGTGGGATCGGCTTATGGGCGTGCTGGTGGACGCGGGCCTTGCTCCCAGAACTCGACAATACGCGGCGCTCGTGCTCAGGCAGGTTTTGAGCTTCGCCTATTCCCGCAAGCTGGTCCCCAGTCCCCCGCCCCAAGCCCGTGACGTTGGGGCGACCTTAGGCAAAGGTGGCAATCGCAGGACGCGAGTTTTGACCGGCCAGGAGTTGCAAGAGATCCTCTCCATTCTGTCCGAACGCGACCAGAACGCCTACGCGATCACATTGTTCGCCGCCATGACTGGGTGCAGGTTTGGCGAGGCCGCCGGGCTGGAATGGAAGGACGTTGACCTGGGCGCGGGTGAGGCCCTGTTCAGGAACACGAAGAACGGGACAGACCGGACCATTCCCTTGCCAGACAACCTGGTGGCCTTTCTGAGCGACCTACGCAGTCAGGGCCGCCTTGCCGGGCCTGTGTTCCTGAACGGTGCCGGGAAGCCCTACACGCAACCGCCACAACCATTCCGGGACACCGTGGCGGACTTGGGCTTGAACGAAGGCCGGGGCAAGCGTGACCGCGTTTGTTTTCATACGCTGAGGCACACGGCGGCAACGCGGCTTGCCAAGGCTGGCACGTCAATGCCTGACCTGCAAAAACTTTGCGGGTGGTCCTCCCCGGTCATGGCCTTGAGGTATGCCAAGGGCGAGACCGACACCATGCGCAGGGCCTTGGGCGGACTGAGCGACGAACTTTTCAAACCTTCCCGCGTGGTCAACTTGAAGGGCGAATAATGGTTGACGGCTCAAGCGTCACCGGGTAACAGGTGAACCATGACAGGCGCAACACGACAAGCAAGGCTTCGAGAGAGACGGAAGGATCTTCATCGGCTGGATCTGTGGATCAGCCCCGAATCGGCGGAAATGCTCAAGGCCCTTTGCAGGCGTTACGGCATGACGCAAGGGCCTATGATTGAGAAGCTGGTACGCGAGAAGGCCGCGAAGGAAGGCGATATTTCCGAGTCCTGACATGGATCATGGACTCAAAACAAAAGCGGCCCGGACAGGTGCTACCAACACCGGCCAGGGCCTACCACAACGAACCGATAGGAGGTTCATCATGGGTACGGCACAAGTATTGAACGGCATTGAGAAAGGCAAGGTTTGCGTTGAAACCGAACTGGTCATGGTCATTGGTCAACTCTCTTGGTTCGCCAACGTCTTGGAGGACCACGACGACAATTTGAGCGAGGCCCTCGTGCTCCGTGGCATGATTCGACAACTCGAAGCCCTTGTGGACCCTATCGCTCAGATGCGGCTGGAGGTGCGGTCATGACAATCAACGAACTGCGCATGAACCTTGCCCAGGCCGAACTTCAGGCCGTCCACGCATCCCTCACAGCCATGGCGGGCCATATCGCCCATTGGACACCCGAACGAGTGACGGCGGACCCGGAGGCGGCCCATGCGGGCCTGGACCTTGTTTCCAGATCCGTTCAGTTCATCAGCGAACGTGTTGACCTGGCCATGGATATGGTCAAGCCCGAGAAGCCGCAGGAATAGCCCATTCTTTCCAGGGCCTAGGACCGGATTTGCTACCCGGCCCGAAAAGCGCATGACCTGCCCCGGTTGCGCCTGGCCCTGGATTTATTACCGGGGCGAGGGGCAGCATGAGCGCAAAGCAGAAAGGGCAGTCCTGGCCCGCGTTCTACACGGACACCTTCGAGATTGAGCACGTTATCGAGATTTTGGGTAACAACGCAAGGGCCGGAGACCTTGAAGGCTTCAAACTGCTAATTCGCCGTGAGGTGGCCGTGTTGCAGGGACAACTTGCAGCGTGGGGCGAAGACTTCAGCCTTCTTTTTGAGGCAGAAAACACAAGCGACATTCTTCATGCAATGGAGTTCTACGAATCAAAGCCGTTCGTGCGTCCATTCTCAAATGCTTTGGCCGCGTGTTTTTCCGTGTTGGACTGGTGGGAAGACCTTAGCGAAGAGGACGTCGAAGGTTTCTTGAAAGAGCTGGACGTTAATTTGAGATATGCACTACTGAGCGAGCTTGAAGAGCTGTCCTATGTGGAAGC
>NZ_FORX01000025.1 GCF_900114115.1 Desulfomicrobium apsheronum
CCTCGGACGCGGACGGCGACGCCCTTACCGTGACCGGACTTTCCGTCGCCTCGGGCGACGGCACGCTGACCGACAACGGGGACGGCACGTGGACCTTCGCGCCCTCTGCCGACTGGAACGGCGCCGTCATCTTCAACTACACGGTCTCCGACGGAAACGGCGGCACGATCGACACGTCCGCAAACCTGACCGTCAATCCGGTCAACGACGCGCCGGGCATCGACGTCAACGCCCCGATCAACGTGGAAGCCGAAGCCACCGTCTCCCTTGCGGGATACCTCCATGCCGGGGATGTCGACAATGCGGCGTCGGAACTCGCCTATACGATTACCCACGCTCCGGAGTTCGGCACGCTGATGCTGGATGGCGTCGCCATCACGGATTTCTCCGGCACGGTCTTCACCCAGGCCGATATCGATGCTGGACGGGTCTCCTACCGCTTCGCTCCCGAGGCCGGTTCAGAGGTACGGGTCGTGGAGGACGACAGCTTCACCTTCACCGTGACCGACGGCCTGACCGTCACCCCCGAATCGACCTTCGACATGCACAGCATCCCCGTTCAGGTGTGGGGTACCAATGGCGGCGACGACTTTGCAGGGGCGACAGACTTCACCAGCGTCGGCACGACGTTTCTTGTCTACGGCTTTGACGGCGACGATTGGCTGTACAGCGGAGCGGGCGACGACACCCTGTACGGCGGGGCCGGCGACGATTTCGTGTACGGCAATGCGGGAGCGGATTTCATCGACGGGGGGGACGGCGTCGACGTTGCCTTTTACCGCCAAAGTCCCACATCGGTGCACATCGACCTGAACGTCACAGGACCACAGAGCGGCGGCGACAGCGGCAATTTCGGCGAGGGTGACGTCCTGCGGGGCATCGAGGATGTTAGGGGCGCGCGGAATTGGTATGACCCATTGGCGTTGGGCAACGTGATCACGGGCGATGACGCCGACAATGTATTAGTAAGCGGCGAGACCCACGATACCTTGTCTGGCGGAAACGGCGACGACTCCCTGTACGGACCCAATTATGGCGAAGGACTCCTCATGGGCGGGGCCGGAAACGATTTTCTTGTTTTGCATGCTGGCGCAGCGTACGGCGGCTCCGGCGACGACAGGATTCACGCCGACGGTACCGCGGAGCTTTATGGAGGCGACGGGAACGACTCGCTGTGGAGCGCAGGTGGCCTGATGGAGGGCGGCGCCGGAGCCGACTACATGTCGGGTACGCATACGACACAATATTTGAGTAAGATCAGCTACAGCCAAAGCCTGGCCGTGGAAATCGATCTGAACAACAGGGTTCAGGTCCAGGGGAACGGCGCGGACGGGAACGACGCCATCGGGGATACGCTGGACTACATTTGGAACGTCATTGGTTCCTCCCATGGCGATACGCTCATCGGGAATATGTTTCCTAACCAGCTGTACGGCAGCGGCGGCGACGACATCCTGATCGGCGGAGCCGGAGCGGACCTTCTCGACGGCGGCGACGGCATCGACACGGCCGATTACAGTGCAAGCCCCACATGGGTGAACATCGACCTGAGCGTCACGGGCGCCCAAACGGGCGGCGGGTTGGACAATCACGGCCTCGGCGACACCCTGACGGGCATCGAGCACGTCCTGGGCACGAACGATACGCTGCACGGCGACATGCTGGCGGGTGACGACGCGGACAACGTTCTGTCCGGTCTGGCCGGCGACGACAGCCTCGTGGGTTTTGGCGGCGACGATTCGCTCTACGGCGGCGACGGCGACGACACCCTGGTCGGCTACGCCGGGGCGGACATTCTCGACGGGGGTTCGAACACCGTCGGTGAGTCCATCAAATACCACTACAACCAGATCGGTGGCGTTTTACTTAATCCGGTGATCCGCTACGAGGCGACGCCCGGCGGCGACTGGGCGGATTACTGCGCGAGCGGCGCGGCCGTGCACGTGGATCTGACCAGTTCCGAAGCCCAGAGCGGCGGCCATGCCGAGGGCGACGTGCTGACGGGCATCGAGAACGTGGTCGGCTCGGCTCACGGCGACACGCTCATCGGCCAGGACTACGTGAGCAACGTGTTCGCCGGCCTGGCCGGGGCGGACTCCCTGGTGGGCGGTGAGAGCGTGCTGGATGTCGTTGAAGTTTTCGACGGCGGTTGGACCGCGACCACGAACTTCTACTACCCTGACACGGCCGACTACAGCCGGAGCGAGTCCTGGGTGAACGTCGACCTGAACAGTGCGGGCGGCCAGACGGGCGGCGGCGCGGGCAACCACGCCCTGGGCGACACCCTCGTGGGCATCGAGAACGTCATCGGCACGAACGACACCCAAGGCGACGCGCTCACGGGCGATGGAAGCCACAATTTCCTGGACGGCCTGGCCGGTGCAGACACTCTCATTGGCGGCGCGGGAGACGACACGCTGCGCGGCGGTTCCGGGGCCGATTTCCTGGACGGCGGCACGAACACGGATGCGAATCTCCACAATAGCGGCGACTGGGTGGACTACAGCACGAGCACGGCGGGCGTGAGCGTGGATCTGTACCTCCAGGACGGGATCGCGACCCAGAGCGGCGGCGACGCCCAAGGCGACACGCTCACGGGCTTCGAGAACGTGATGGGCTCGGAGCATGACGATTCAATCGTGGGCGACAACGCCGACAACTGGCTCGTGGGTCTGGATGGCAACGACACGATGATCGGCGATGACCCGTCCAGTCTCAATTGGTGGGAGACAAGCAATGACAGCATGTGGGGTGGCGCGGGCGACGACGCCATGTTCGGAGGCGCCGGACAAGACCGGATGTGGGGCGACTCCGGGAATGACACCCTGATTGGCGGTCTCGGTAAAGACTCTCTGTATGGCGGGGATGGCGACGATTTCATCGTGGGTGGCAACGACCACCAGGACACCCTCTTCGGCGGCAATACAATTCCTGTCGACAGCGAAGCTTTCGATAACAGCGGGGACTTCCTTTCCGGCGGCGCGGGGCGGGATACCTTGTTTGGGGGGGGCGGGTACCATGGCCGTGAGACCCTGGAGGGTGGCGCGGACGGCGATCTGCTTCTCGGCAGTGTGGACGGGGACGTCCTGGCTTTTTACGCCAACTCGCCGTCGGCGATTTACGTGGACCTGACCCGCCAGGACGGTATCGCGGCCCAGAGCGGCGGTGAAGCCGAAGGCGATACGCTGCTGGGCATCCATCACGTTGCCGGTTCCGGCTTCGACGATACCATCCTCGGTTTCGAAACAGACAACGAGCTCAAAGGCATGGGCGGTGACGACTTCATCACCGGCGGCGCGGGGCAGGACAGTCTGTGGGGCGATGGCGGGTACACATCTTCGGATTCGGACAATGACACCCTTGAGGGCGGCGCCGGCTCCGACTTTATCCATGGCGGGGGCGGCCACGACATCGCCAGCTATCGGAATTCCGCGCAGGGAGTGCTCGTGGATCTGGACGATCAGAACTACGCCTATCCCGGCATCCCGAGTCCCTTATATACGGGCCGTGGCGAACCCGGCCAGATAGGTGCCGACCCCACGGGCGAGGAGCACGGCGACTGGTTGTGGTACATGGACGGCGTATGGGGTTCGGAGCACGGTGACACGCTGCTGGGCCGCGACACCGACTGGGACGGTGTGTTCTTGATGAGCTCCAAAGACGAGCTGCGCGGCTTCGGCGGCGACGACAGCCTTGTGGGCCTTGGCGGCGACGATTCGCTGTACGGTGGCGACGGCGACGATACCCTGGTCGGCGGCCTGGGACAGGATCTGCTTCATGGCGACTCCGGAGATGACCTGCTTGTCGGCGGGCCCGACGATTCGGTGCATGGAGGAGACGGATTTGACGTGTTCAGGCTCGAAGACCATTCCGGTCTCGGCCATGCTCTGGACCTGAGCGCCATGGTCTCGGACGGAAGGATCTCCGGTATCGAACGTATCGACATCCTGGGTGACGCGGACGATGCCAATGTGCTGACCCTGCGGGCCGGTGATGTGCTCGCGGTTTCGGACACCGACACCCTTTGGGTGCATGGTGACGGCACCGAGGAGGTGTCCACGACGGATTCGGGATGGTCCCTGGTTGCCTCGGACGTGGTCGGCTCCGATGGTTTTGAATACAATCATTACACGAACACTGTCGGATCGAGCGTCGTTCACCTCATGGTGGCCGAGGATATTGCAAGCCAGAACATCACGGGCTGAACCTAGAACGCCTGAGGGCTTTTCGAAATACGAAGACTGTTCTGTCGGATCGAGCGTCGTTCACCTCATGGTGAACGAGGATATGACAAGCCAGCAGAACATCAGTGGCTGACCCTTGAACGCCAAAGGGCTTTTCGGATGCATCCCGAAGAGCCCTTTTTCTTTGCACTGCGCCAATGCCTGGGCCCGATCCCGGTTTCATGGGACAAGCGGATTTAACTACGCAGGACGTGACTTGAAATTCATACAGGCTGATTTGTCTTTGTGGTGAAAAGTGGATCATAATTTTGCAAAAACTTCCGCTATAAGTATATTTTTGTAGATTTTTGCTCAGCTACTTATTCAGATATGTATTTTTAATTTATGAATATATATTTTAATATGAATTCAGAGTGTTATAAATGCGCAGTAAGAAACCATGCTGAATCTTCGCTTCATAATATCAAACACAGGATAATCGCATGACCCGAACAGGGATCGCACCAAGGAGGAACGGCAAGATGAAAGACAGGCGTTTTGTATACCACGGGATGTTTTGGGTGATGGTTGTCGTGTTTTTGATTCCGGCGCTGTCCTCGGCTCAGCTTCTCGTGGTCCAGGAGAGAGGCACCGGGATCGAGCCCCTGGGTGCCCCGGGAGTGGAGTCGGTGCTGACGAACGTGTCTGCGGGCGGTGATTCCCTGAAGGCTTCCATCCAGGCCGCCATGGATTCCAATCCCAAGTTTTTGAGTCAGAAGCACGCGTATTCCATTTCACACGACGCATACCGCGAGTCCTACGGCGCGCTTCTGCCTCAGCTGGATTTCATGGCCAGGGGTGGATATGGCCTGCGTCGCAACGACACGACCATCGCCAGGGAGGCTGACGGTCAGGGCGATGAATGGTCCGACGAGCAGCGTCTGGTCCTGTCCCAGCTGCTCTTCGACGGCGGTCTGACGCGGTCCAGGGTTGAAGCCGACAAGTTGTACTCCGAGTCCAAGAAGGAGGAGCTCTTCAATACGGCCGAGGATGTCGGCCTCAGCGCCACGCAGTATTTTCTGGACGTGATCCGGGCCAGGGGGCTGGTGGAGCTTTGCGTGCGCAACATCGAAGAACACGAGAAGCTGCTTGACCTGACGCGCATCCGGCAGGATAGCGGCGGCGGCACGCAGGCTGACGTGACCCAGGCCGAAGCGGCGCTGCAGGAGGCGCGTTCACGATTGATCCAGGCCAACCAAGCCCTGGACGACGCCGTGGCGGGTTATGCTCGATTTTTCGGCGACAAGCCCGGTGTTTTATCCATGCCCGAGCCTCCGCTGCTGGCCATCCCCCAAAGCGAGGCCATCGCCATCAGCATGGCCCGGGACGGCAATCGCGCCCTGAAGGCAGCTCGCCTGGCCGTGCAGCAGAAGGAACTGGAGATCAAGTCGGCCAAAGGTGTGTATATGCCCAAGTTGCATGCCAAGGTTACCGCCGCTCGTTCGGACAACACAGGCGGTTACGAGGCAAGTTACCACGACGCCTCCGCCATGCTGGAAATGAACTTCAATCTTTACCGCGGCGGCTCGGATGCCGCTTCCATTCGCAAGTCCAAGAATGAGAAGCTGCGTGCCGAACAGGATGCCCTGGATATCGAACGTCAGGTCGAAGAGGATGTGCGTACGGCGTACAGCTTCTACAAGGCCACGGGCAAGCTGCTGCCTGTGCTGCGCAACCTGACGAACGAAAATGCGCAGGTGGTTTCGAGCTACACGGATCAGTTTCGCATGGGGCAACGAACTCTTGTTGATCTTGTCTCGGCGCAGAAGAGCCTGTTCAGTTCCCAACAGGTGTTCCTGAACGGTATGACGGCGCACTCTTTCTCGTACTATCGACTGTGCATGCCCGTTTCCCAGCTCATGAGCGCCCTTGGCGTGGATCTCAAGGTCAAGGATCTCGGCGAGGCTAAATAGCGGGCCAAGGGCATTGTCAAGGAAGCACCGTTTCTGTCTCCTTTCAATTTTCCCTGAATGGTCGTTTATAACGGCTGTTCAGGGAAAATTCATTTGCTGAAACAAGAAGATCGTTCCGATGGATTTCCGGTCTACTGGCATTCCTGTGCGAATCCGAATTTTGAAAGCGTCATTCGGGTTTTGTCCAGCTGCGCATTTAAGACAACACTACAGAAGGTCGCGAAAGAAACAGTTTGTCATTCCCGCGAATGTGTGCCCAGCAGGGGTAGGCGGGGCATGCCGGGTAACGGCGCAAATGTCGGGCAATAACGCAAAACTTACTCTTATCAGACAGTTAAAAGGCATGAATCCTCTACTTCAAGGGCATGACGATTTTTTGTAGTGGCGTCATTTAAATCGATTTTCGAGCCTTGAATTACGCTTTAAAACCTTGTTCTTCTCGCGATCAATCATTGAGCGTGAAAAAGCCGAACCGGGAACATCTGTGACTTCTCGGAGAATTTCCATTTACGTCCTTCGCGGGAGTCTCCCCGTTATATTGTTTGCTCATGATGCAGACAAAAGCATTATGTAGTCTTGTTATCCGGGCTCAAATGCGGGCGAATGAAGCTGTATAGCTGCGACATCGCCAACCATTTTCGTGACCTTGCTCCCAAATTCTCACGTGTTCGGCGTATGTGCATATTTGTCCTGGTGGCGTCTTGCCGCCGGGTGTCTCTTCATGATTTGGCGGCAGCAAAGCAGGTCCCGTCAACATTGGCCGGGTCCATTGCTTTTCAATATTTTCAGATTGCGACGTGGTAGAGGATGTACTTGCCTTAGTTTGTTCTGTTGGGTTAATTTGTCGGGAATCAAACAGGAGGTATGTTGTATGCGAATGAAAAAACAGGACTCCGGCGGATGGAATCCATATCTGGCCGGGGCTCTGGTTGGCGTACTAGCCATTTTATCAGCCTATGCCACGACGGTCTGGCTCGGGAAAACAAGTTATCTGGGAGCTTCCACCACATTTGTTCGCGGTGCGGGGGTGATTGAACAGCAAATTGCACCGGAGCACGTACAGGCCAACGAATATTTCGTTAAACAAAAAGTGAAGGTTGACTGGCAGTTCATGCTGGTCCTCGGTATCTTTGCAGGAGCGTTCATCGCTTCATGTACTGACAAGAGCTTCAAGCTCGAAAGCGTTCCTCCAACTTGGGAAAAACATTTCGGGCCATCAGTTGGAAAACGCGCCGTCTGGGCTTTCTTGGGCGGAATCGTGGCCATGATGGGGGCGCGCATGGCCAGCGGCTGCCCGAGCGGTCACGGTCTCAGCGGCATGATGCAGCTCTCCGTCAGCGCTTTTGTGGCTCTGGGCATGTTTTTTGGTGTGGGTATAATCGTTGCGGCGTTCATTTACGGAAGGAGGTCACGATGAGCACGGATCAAATCCTCGGATTGGTGACCGGAATCCTTTTTGGTTTTTTGTTGCAGAAGGGACGGGTATTGCGCTTCGAGAAACAGGTCGGGGCCATGTTGCTCAAAGACATGACCATCCTCAAGTTCATGCTCTCCGCCATCATTGTCGGCATGGTCGGCATTGCCGGGATGTCCAGCGCAGGGATGATCACCCTTGGCCACAAGTCCATGAACGTTGGCGCGGTTCTTGTAGGCGGAGCCTTGTTCGGTGCCGGTTGGGCAGTCATGGGCTACTGCCCTGGTACTTCCATGGGGGCGCTTGGAGAAGGACGCTGGCACGCGATCTTCGCCATTGCCGGCATGTTGGTGGGCGCGGCAATCTACGCGGAGCTGTATCCTTTTTTTCAGCGCACGGTTCTGTCTTGGGCCGACTTCGGCAAGATTGGACTGCCCGAGGCCCTGGGTGTGTCGCCCTGGGTTGTGATTATCGTGTTTATCTGTGTTGCGCTGGGGCTTTTTCGCTGGTTTGAGAGCCGGGGGCTTTAGGCGTTTTCAATTGGATATTTTGCGGCAAGCGGCCTGGTGCCGTCATGGCCTTGTGGCGGTGAGAGGGGGGATTTTAAGGATTGGTCAGGCTGTGTTTTGTGAAGAGTTGGAAGAAGTTTTTTGCGACAAGCGGCCCGGTGCCGTCATGGCCTTGGGGCCCGCCGGAACTCCTTCTCCGGCTTCGTAGAGTTGAATCGTTGCGTGCAGGGCGAATAATCAAGGCCGCTCCCAGGCAACGATTCAACAAACGATGCCTGGATCAGTCAGACAGCCGACGGCCCCCAAGACCATGACGGCCCCGGGCCTTGTGGCGGTGAGAGGGGGGATTTTGAGGATTGGTTAGGCTTTGTTTTGTGAAGAGTGGGAAGGGTTTCTTTGCTGCAAGTACAGAAATGAAAAAAGCGCCTCCGGCCAGGTTTTGGCAGGAGGCGCTTGATGTTTTGTGAGCTGGCGAGTCTAGTACTTGATGGCCGAAAAACGCATCAGCTTGTCCCATTGGTGGGTCGAGGTGATGCGGCGGATGGTGCCGGTCTTGCCGCGCAGGACCAGTGAGTGCGTGGTGGCTCCCGTGCCGGAGTAGGAAACGCCGCCCAGGAACGTGCCGCCCGAAATGCCCGTGGCTGCGAAGAAGACGTTGTCGTCGCGGATGAGCGTGTCCGTGGTCAGTACCTGGTTCAGGTCCAGTCCGAATTCGAGCACATTCTTGCGTTCGGAATCGGATTGGGGATCGAATTGGGCCAGGATCTCGCCACCAAGGGCTTTGATGGCGCAGGCCGCCAAAACGCCTTCGGGAGTGCCTCCGGTGCCGAACATCATGTCCACGTTGGATGATGGATCGACGGCCATGAGCGCCCCGGCCACGTCACCGTCGGTGTGCAGCTGGATGCGCGCCCCGGCGGTGCGGATCTGGGTGATGAGGTCCTTGTGGCGGGGTTTGTCCAGGACGAAGATGACCAGATCCTCGACTTTTTTACCCAGGGCTCTGGCCGTGGCCTCAAGATTGTGGGCCACGGGCGCGTTCATGTCGACCACGCCCTTGGCCTGGGCCGGAACCACAAGCTTCTTCATGTAATAGCTGGGGCCCGGGTTGAACATGGTCCCGGCTGGAGCCAGTCCGACCACGGCAATGGCGTTGGGCCGTCCGTAGGCCAGCAGATTGGTGCCTTCGACGGGATCGACAGCCACGTCCACGGCTGCGCCACGGCCCGTGCCGATGTGCTCGCCGTTGTAGAGCATGGGAGCTTCGTCCTTCTCTCCCTCGCCGATGACGATGCGGCCGTCGATATCCAGGGTATTGAAGGACAGCCGCATGGCGTCCACGGCAGCACCGTCGCCTTCGTTCTTGGCGCCCTTGCCGAGCCAGCGGGCCGAGGCCAGGGCCGCGGCTTCAGTGACGCGGACCAGGTCCATGGCCAGATTTCGTTGCGGGGCTTCCATGCTATTCCTTGATGAACTTGATCAGGTTGGCGGTGGTGAATCCGTATTTTTCCTTCAGCACGCTAGCCGGGGCCGAAGCTCCGAAGTGGTTGATGCCCCACACTTTTCCGTCCAGACCGACATATTTGTACCACAGGTCCGAACGTCCGGCCTCGATGGCCACGCGGCGGGTGATGGCGCGGGGCATGACGGATTCGCGGTACTGTGCGCTCTGTTCGTCGAAAAGTTCCATGCTCGGAACGGACACGACGCGGATTTTCAGCTCCGGGCACGCCTCGGCGGCTTCCAGGGCCAGATGCACTTCCGAGCCGGAGGCCAGAATCAGCATCTGGGGAGCGTCGCCATCAGGGTCGCGGACCACATATGCGCCCTTGCTCACGTGTTCTTCCAGCGGTTTCGGCAGGTCGAGCACGGGGAGGCCCTGGCGGGTGAAGATCAGCACGGAAGGCCGCGATTTCTGTTTCAGGGCCACCGCCATGCAGGCCGCGCTTTCGCGTGCGTCGGCGGGACGCAGGACCAGAAGGTTCGGGATGAGGCGCAGGGAACTGACATGTTCGATGGGCTGATGGGTCGGGCCGTCCTCGCCGACGAAAAAGGAATCGTGGGTGAAGACGTGCAGGACCGGCAGATGCTGCAGCGCGGACATGCGGATGGCGTTTCTTTCATAATCCGAGAAGACGAGGAAGGTTGCGCCGAAGGGAACGACGCCGCCGTGCAGGGTCATGCCGTTAAGGATCGCGCCCATGGGAAATTCGCGCACGCCGAAGCAGAGGTTGCGGCCCTTTGCGTTGCTGACGGCGTTGAAAATCCCTGCGAATTCACGGAATTTGACGGTCTGGTTGGATGGGTCAAGGTCGGCCGAACCGCCCATGAGCGTGGGCAGTTGCTCCATCATGGCCCCGAGGCAGGCGCCAAAGGCCTTGCGAGTGGCCACGCTGGCTCCGGATTCGAATTCCGGCCAGTTCAGGCTGCGCTGGCAGACCGGAGTGGTCGCGCTTTCCCATCTGGCCGCGAAGTCCGCATCCGAAAGCCTGGCGGTGATCAGCTTGTCCCATTCATTGCGGGCCGCGCCCAGGGAGGCGAAACGGGCGCGGAAGTGCGAGAGCACGTCTTCTGGGAGATAAAAATTCTCGTCGGGCAGTCCGAGCTTGGCTTTGGTGGCCGTGATTTCCGCCTCGGGCAACGGAGAGCCGTGTGTGGATTCGCTGCCTTCCAGAGTGGCGCAGCCCTTGGCCATGGTCGTGTGACCGATGATCAGGGTCGGTTTTGTCGTTTCGGCCTGGCCTGCGAGGATGGCTTTTCGAATCTGCTCGTGGTCGTGGCCGTCGATTTCGATGACCTGCCAGTGCATGCTCTCGAAAAGAGCCTTGTGGTCGATCGTGTCCGCCCGGCAGGTCGGACCGGCCAGCTGGATCTTGTTGCTGTCATAGTAGGCGATGAGTCTTCCGAGCCCCCAATGGCCGAAGAGGGCGGCGCTACCAAGGCAAATGGGTTCCTGCACGTCACCGTCGGAGACCAGCGCGTAGGTGAAGTGCCCTGCGCTCTGTGCGTCCAGATAGTCGCGCAGGAACGCCTCGGCCACGGCCATGCCGCCAGCCATGGCGAAACCCTGGCCGAGTGGGCCGGTGGTGGCCTCGACGCCGTCGGTAATGTCGTGTTCGGGGTGCCCGGGAGTCTTGCTGCCGAACTGACGGAAGGCCTTGAGGTCATCGACGCTCAGACTGCCCTGCAAGGTCAGGATGGAGTAAAGCAAGGCGGATTCATGACCAGCGGACAGCACGAAGCGGTCGCGGTTGAACCATTTGGCGTCCTTGGGATCGAAGTTGAGGAACTCCTTGAACAGGACATAGGCAAAGTCGGCCGAGGACATGGCTCCGCCGGGATGGCCGGAGTTGGAGGCCCGGACCGTGTCCATGATCAGGCCCTTGATGACGTTGACGGCTTTGGTATCTATTTGGGAAGCGTTGGTGGTCATGATGATTCTCGTGATGTGCGGAAAAGGCGTTATGATTGTTTATGTGCAGGAGTCTGCCGGTCGATCAGGTCCACGCGGCGCTGATGGCGTCCGCCCTCGAATTCGGTGCCCAGGAATGCGTCGGCGATGGCCTTGGCCAGATCGACTCCGATGATGCGTTCGCCCATGCACAGCACATTGGCGTCGTTGTGCATGCGGCTCATGCGGGCCATGTATTCATTGGCGCACAGGGCAGCGCGGATGCCCTCGAAGCGGTTGGCTGTGATGGACACGCCGATCCCGGAGCCGCAGATGAGGATGCCCGTGGCTTCAAGATTCAGCACCTCCTCAGCCAATTTGCCCGCGATATTCGGGTAGTCGCAACTCTCCAGGGAGTGGGTGCCGACATCGATGGTCTTGAAGCGCCCCGCGAGGTGCTCCATGAGAATGTTCTTGAGGCCCAAACCCGCGTGGTCGGAGCCGAAGACGATGGTGCGCATCTAGACCTCGGTGTCGCGTTTATCCGCGCGATTTTTGACATATTCGGCCCGGGTGGAGGCCAGTTCCTGTTCCAGATGGGCGATCTCTTCCTGCAGGAAGCTGATCTGTTTCAAGGTCAGGTCATTGTCGCTAGCCTTGGGGTCAAAGTTTTCGCCCTTGGTCCGGCTTGCGGCATAGCTGCGGCCCAGGTTCTGGAATTCCTCGGCCAGACGTTTTTCCATCTGCCGGATTTCCCAGCGCCGAAAACCCTTGATGAATACCCACTTGCCCTCGCTGGCAAGGAGCTTGAATCCGTTGGTGACGGGTTTTAACGTGTTCTTGAGCATTCACTCCCTCCAATGAAGTTTTAGTTGTGTCGAGGCGTGGATGTGATGCGCATCCATTGCACGTCCTGGGGTAGACTCAGGTCCAGGTCGCGGTTTTGCCATTCTCCGCCGGCGTCAAGGGATTTGACCCTGAGCACGGCCTTGCCATCCCTGGGGGATGAAAAAGTGTGTTTGTCATAGAGGACATGGTCGGGAAATGCCGGTGCCGCGTAGGCCCCTTCGCAGGTCAGCGTCCAGCCCTTCCTGCCGCCAAGGATCAGCATTTCCATGTTTTCCGGGGTTTCCATATAGGCTACGTCGCCCGAGGAAAAATTGAAACGGATGCGCCCTTCCCGGGTACCCTCCACAGATGTGTATTCCGGCGGCAGGACCGGTCCGAGATCTCCGCCGAGCAGGCTGCCGATCTGTCTGGCGTCGAACGGCACGGGGATCTGGAAAAGGGCCAGCCCGGCCCGGGCCTCGGCATGGTGGTAGGCCTTGTTCTCCGACGGGATGAAGGCGGTCCAGAGTTCCGGGGTTTCACGGATCATGGCCACCGATGCACCGGTGCCCGAGGACAGGTCCATGCGGATGACGGAAGCAGGATAGCCCCAAAGCTGGCCCACCAAGCGTCCCGTGCGCTCGCTGGTTGCCACGTGCATGGAAAAGCGGGCCGTTATGCGGTCTGCGGCAGAGGACCTGGGATGCAGGGTGGACCAGATGCGCGAAACCGCGTCCGGGTCCTGGATCGGTATTTGCGGGGCGCATCCCCCAAGGACGGCAAGCAGGATGAACAGAGCAAAAGCCCTCATCGCGTCCGGCCCAGGGAATTGAGTTTGGCCCGCACTTTCTCGGCATTTTCGCCTTCAAGATCCAGCGAGTTGGAATAGCCTTCGCGGGCCTGGGAGATGAGGCCCATGGCACGGGCGATGTCCCCGTAGTGTTCCCAGATGACCGGATCCGAATCCACAAGCTGAACGGCACGCTTTATTTCCTGCCAGGCGAGCGTGTTCTTGCCCTGCTTGAAGTAGACCCAGGCCAGGGAGTCGACAAAGTAGCCGTTGTCCGGTTTGACCTTGAGGGCGCTTTCGATCAGCAGTTGCGCCCGTTCCAGATCGCGTCCTTGCTCCGCCAGGGTGTACCCGAGGAAGTTGAGCGCGTCCGCGTGCTCGGGATCCTTGGAGATGACCTGCTCCATCATGATCATGGCCTGGTCCCGGTGTTCCATACGATCGTAGATCAGGCCCAGGCGGTAGAGGATGGTCGTGTTCTCCGGCCAGAGGGTCGTGGCCTGAAGCAGCACGTCCAGCGCCTGCTGATATTCTTTTTCGAATTCGTGCATTTCCGCCATGATGATGCGAAATTCCGGCTGTCTGGGAAAAAGCGTCACGGCCGATAGACACAGCTCCTTCGCCGTGTCCCTGTCGTTTTTCTGATAGAGAAGATGGATGCGGAATATCAGGCTGCGCTCATAGTGCCGATGGCTCGTGGGTATGGCTTCCAGATAGGCCATGGCCTTGTCCGCATTGTCGCGGCCTTCGTATTCGAGCACGGCCAGGAAAAAAAGCGCGTCGCTGGGAATCGGATTTTCCTGGGCCATGGGGTCCAGAAGCTCCGCCGCGTGGTCGAAAAAATCCTGGTTGAGCAGCAGATTGGCCGCTTCCAGGACCAGCGACTGGTCATCAGCGCCCTGCTGCACATAGACGAGAGCCTGATCGGGATTGTTGAGCTTCAGGTTGAGCTCGATCAGGCGAAAGAGAATCTGCTGGTTCCCGATTCCCAAATCCACGAGTTTGGCGAAAACGCGTTCCGCGTCGATATAGTTTTTCTGGACCTCGTAGGTCAGGCCGAGCTCTATCCACGCATTGTAATACTCGGGATCCGCGGCTACGGCCTGCTGGTAGGCGGTGATGGCCTTGTCATAGAGTTCGAGGCCGAAAAAGCCCTTGCCGAGGAGAAATTTGGTTGTCGCGGTGGTGTCTTTTTTGGCAATGGCGTTCAGCCTGTCCACGGCTTCGCCGAACTCTCCTTGCTCAAGACGATAAAGCGCGGCTTCATGGGTCAGATCGATTTGCTCGGGGTGTTTCTCGCGGTAGTCGTCCAGGACGAGCACTGCGTCGTCAAAACGCCCCTGGGCCGCATAGGTCTTGGCCAGGGTGCTGACCAACGCTTCGGAATCAGGGTATCGGGCCAGCCCCTGATTGAGGATAACCAAGGCATCGGCAAACTTGGAGGCCCGCCAGTGCAGGTTACCCAGTTCAAGGTAGAGCTCCGGCGTGGGGGCGAGCGCGATGGCCTGCTCAAGCGCCTGGGCTGCCTGGTCTTTCTTGTCTTCCTGGAGCAGTTCTCGGTAGGCCAGATAGGAATAGATGGCCTCGGCTTCGGCAGAGGCCGGCACCGGCGTGGGCGGCACGGGCAAAGGCGTTGGTGCGACCTGATGGGCGCACCCCAGGGAAGCCGCTAAGGCGGCGGGGAGAAGGAGCCGGTGGACAAGCGTTCTGATCATGCAGTGATGTGTCCGGAGCAGTCATTTTTTCTACAAAATGCCTGGATTATTTGATAAATTTTCTTTCCCATGTCGAGGCCCAACTCTATGAATTCCGGCCCGTAAATTTTCCCGGCGGAAGTGCGGAACGTGTTCTGGATGGACGCCACGACCTCAAGCCCGGCGGGAAATTTATCCAGAATCTGCTCAAGGGTCCACTCCTGATAATTGCATATTTCCCACAGGGTGGTGATGAAATTGTCGGGCCCCCAGCGAAATTTGTCCGCGTCGTAGAGTGCGTCGGCCAGGATCTGCGTCCCGTGGTGGGCAAACTCGGCTGGCGGTGAGAAGGCTTCGTGGCAGCGCACCGCGTCGGCGATCATCTGTTTTTCCTCGTCCGTGAGGGGATAGTCCCGGAGAATCAGCAGCGCAAGGTCTGCGCCGCGCGTGGCGTGATCGCCTTCGAGGCGGCAGGTGTCATGCAACAGGCCCGCGAGCATGGCCAGGAGACTCAGTCGCCGCGCCTGCTCCAGCCCCAGCGCCTCTGCCTCGCCAAGGATCAGCGCGCTGCATTCGATGGCGACTTTTTTGGAGTGGTGGATGCCGTGTCCGAATTCGTCGTTAAGAAAGGGCAGTACATCCTCGCGGCACCGCAGGACCATGGGGTGCGAAAAGAAGGTGTCCCGGGCGGAGGCAAGCTCCGCGCTCATGGCCGTATAAAAGCTGGGCAGGGCGTCAGGGGTGACGGCTGCACTTTCCTGTTTGATGCGAAGGAGAATTTCATTCTTCATGTTCAATCCATTCTGCGGAGAAATCTTGGATGGTGCTCGACATCTGGGCCTTTATCTTTTGCAGCAGGCGGGCTTCGATCTGACGTACCCGCTCGCGGGTGATCCCGTACTTGTCGCCGATTTCACGCAGGGTGATGGGTGAATCGGCCAGAAGACGCTGCTCAAGGATGTCGAGTTCCTTTTCGTTCAGGCCGTCTCGTATGGCATCAATATTGTCATGGATGAGCACGCTGATCTCGTCGGCGGCCATCTGTTCTTCGATTCCGGCTTCAAGAGCCGGTATGAAGTCCATGGGTGTGAAGCTCGAATCGTCTCCGATCTTCATGTCCAGGGACACGTCGTGCTGACCCAGACGCTGACCCATCTCCACGATGTCGGCTTCGGAGACCTGCAGATTCTTGGAGAGGGTCGATGTGGTCGGGTCAAACCCCTGGGCTTGCAGGCGCTGGCGCTCCTTGCCCAGGTTGTAGAAAAGTTTGCGCTGGGCCTGGGTGGTCCCGATCTTGACCATGCGCCAGTTGTCCATGATGAATTTCAGGATGTAGGCCTTGATCCAGAACGAGGCATAATAGGAAAACTTGATGCCCTTGTCCGGGTCGAATTTCTGGACCGCCTTCATGAGGCCCACGTTGCCTTCCTGGATCAGGTCGAGCACATTCTTCATCCATCGCCGCTGGAAGTCCATGGCGATTTTGACCACCAACCGCAGATTGGAGGTGATGAGGATAAAAGCCGCCTGCTCTTCCTGTTCATCCCGGTAGCGCCGTGCCAGGTCGAATTCCTCATCCTGTTCCAGCGGTTTGAATTTCTTTATTTCCTGAAGGTAGATGTGCAGCGGGTCCAGGGTCGCGACTTCCCGTTTGGGTACGGTGGCCAGGACCAGCGGGGCGATTTCATCGATATCGACAGTGTCGACCTTGTCGGAATCGTCGATATCGTCGGCATCGAATTCTTCGGTGTCTTCTGACAAGGGTGTTTCGAGCTCTTCATCCGGAGCATTGTCTTCGAGTCGTTTATTGGGATTCATGATGGTGCGTGACTGGAGGTGGTTCTTGGGCATCACGTGCTGCAATGGTGAAAAAATGTGCCCGGGGCTGTTCCGCGAGAAGCTCTCTGGAGAAGCGATCCGTTATTTCGGAGTTTTCCATCATAGAGTTTTTGTTTGTCCTTTTCAATGATTTTCAGTAGGGCCCTTCGTTCACCGGAGTGTGAATTTTTGAACTATGTGAGGTGTTGAAATGCGCGATTTTCGCCAGGCACTCAAGGGCGGAAACGTTCTTATTTTTGACGGGGGCATGGGTAGCCTGCTCCAGCGTCGCGGCCTTCAGGCCGGACAGTCCCCCGAGGAATTCGGTATGGCGCGGCCGGATGTTGTCGCGGCGATCCATGCCGAATACGCCCGTTCCGGGGCGCATGTGGTCACCACCAACACGTTTGGCGCGACCCGTTACAAGCTTCCACACGGCCTGGACGTGTTCGAGGTCAATGAGACCATGACCCGCGCCGCGCGTCAAGCCGTGGGTGACGCGGTTTTCGTGGCTGGCAGCGTCGGGCCCACGGGCAAGATGATCGAGCCTTTGGGTGACATCTCTTTTCGCGGACTGGTGGACGTCTTCAAGGAGCAAATTCGCGGCCTGGCGGCAGGCGGCGCGGACCTGATCCTGGGCGAGACCCATTTCGATCTGGCCGAGGCCAGGGCGGTGGTAGTGGCCGCGCGCGAAGTCTGTGATCTGCCCGTGGGCATCAGCATGACCTTCGAGGGCGGAGTCAGCCTGACCGGAACCACTCCGGAAATCTTTGCCCAGACCATGGAAAACATGGGCGTGGACCTCATCGCCTCCAATTGCAGCGCCGGCCCCGAGCAACTGATCGAGGTCGCGAGAGCCATGCTGCGCGTAAGCCGAACTCCGGTGCTCATCGAGCCCAACGCGGGGCTGCCCGAACTGGTGGACGGGGCCACGGTTTTTCGCCTGCCCCCGGACCCTTTTGCGGCCACGGTCTCGACCCTGGTGGAAGTGGGCGTCTCCTGCCTCGGAGGGTGTTGCGGCACCACGCCGGAGCACATCCAGGCCCTGAATGCGCTTTGCACCGGCAAGAGCGTGTCGCGGCCCGAGATTTTCAATCCTCCCTGCCTGATCGTCACCTCCCGTTCCCGGGCGGTGGAGTTCGGATTTGATCGTCCCTGCCGCATCATCGGCGAGCGGATCAACCCCACGGGCAAAGCCGAACTCACGGCCGAGCTGCAACGCCTTGAGACCCGTCGCCTCATGGTCTACGCCGAGGAACAGGCCGAGCGCGGAGCCGATCTTCTGGACGTCAACGTGGGCGCGCCCATGGTTGAAGAAGCGCGCATGCTGCCTTTGGCCGTGCGCACCCTGACCAGCGCACACTCCATCCCCCTGTGCCTGGACTCCAGCGACATCTCGGCGATCCGGGCGGGCCTTGAGGCCTATCCGGGCTCGGCGCTGGTCAATTCCATCAGCGGCGAGGAAGAGCGGATGGATATCCTTGGCCCGCTGTGCCGAGACTACGGCGCGCCGTTCATCCTGCTGCCGCTCAAAGGCCGCAAGCTGCCCGTCACGGCGGCCGAGCGCCTGGCCATCATCGAGGAGCTTTTGATCAAGGCCGAGAGCCTGCGTATCCCGAGGCGCCTCATCCTGGTCGACGCCCTGGCCCTGACCGTGTCCTCCAAGCCCGAGGCGGCCAAGGCCTGCCTTGATGTCATCCGGCATTGCCGTGAGCGCTGGGGCCTGGGTTCGACCATGGGACTGTCCAACATCTCTTTTGGTCTGCCTGCGCGGGATCTGATCAATTCGACCTTCCTGGCCATGGCCATGGGCGTTGGCATGACCTCATTTATCGCCAATCCCAACGCGGTGCGCCTGCGCGAGAATCTGGCGGCGGCGGAGGTGCTCCTTGGCCGGGACAGCCAGGCGGCAGGTTTCATCGCCTCCTATGCCGGATGGAATCCTGGAAATCCGGTGGCCCAGGCCGCTTCCGGACCGGCCGACGAGGAAGGCAGCCCTGTCGCGCTGGCGGTGATCAAGGGCCAGAAGGATCGCATCGTCGAGATGCTGCGCGATCGCATCGCGGACGGTGAGGATCCTTTTGTCCTGGTTGACGGAGAGATGATTCCGGCCATTGCCAAGGTGGGGGAAAAGTACGAGAAGAAAGAGTATTTTCTGCCGCAACTCCTGCTCTGCGCCGAAACCATGCAGATCGGCTTCGAGTCCATCAAGCACCTGCTCGTGCGCGAGGGACAGGAGGTCAAGGCCACCATTGTCATGGCCACGGTGGAGGGCGACATTCACGACATCGGCAAGAATATCGTTTGCCTGATGCTCAGGAATTTCGGCTACAATGTCGTCGATCTGGGCAAGGATGTGGCGGCCGTGGACATTGTCGCGGCGGCAGTGGCCCACAAGGCCTCGGTCATCGGCCTGTCCGCGCTCATGACCACGACCATGGTCCGCATGGAGGACACCGTGCGCCTGGTCCGCGAGCAGGGCCTTCCCTGCCGGGTCATGGTCGGTGGCGCGGTGGTCAGCCAGTCCTATGCCGATCTGATCGGTGCCGACGGCTATGCCGACGACGCGGTGGCGGCGGTGCGCGTGGCCACCCGGCTGTGCGCCGAGGTCCGGTCGGCCTGATCTTTCAAGGAATCACGCGGGAGCACGCATGGAAAAATATATACTCAGAAAGGCGACAATCACCGATGTCAAAGCCATCCACCGGCTGCTCATGGATTGCGCCACCAAACGGTTGCTTCTGCCCCGGTCCTTCGGTGAACTCTATTCCCACCTGAGGGATTTCATCGTGGCCGAGGATGCGCAGTCCGGAACCGTGGTCGGCTGCTGCGCCTTGACCATCACCTGGGAAGCCCTGGCCGAAGTCCGATCACTGGTGGTTGCCGAGAGCGCCCAGGGTCAGGGCCTGGGGCGCAGACTGGTGGAGTTTTGCGTCAGCGAAGCTGTGACCTTTGGTGTTTACAAGGTATTCGCCTTGACCTATCAGGTCCCCTTTTTTCAGAAACTGGGTTTTTCGGAAGTGAGCAAGGACATCCTGCCGCAAAAGGTGTGGGCCGATTGTCTCAAATGCCCCCAGTTTCCCGAATGTGACGAAGTGGCCATGATGATTGATTTGTAAGTTATGACATATCGGTTCTCCGGGAGAATTCATGAAATTTGTACAGCTTTTCGACCGTTCGCAAATTGAAGCACGGGCCCAGGAACTGGGTCGGGAAATATCCAGCCATTATGGTGACGAGCCCTTGGTTTGCGTATGTGTGCTTAAAGGCGCCTACGCATTTTTTACTGATCTGATGCGTAATTTGACCATCCATCCAAGCATGGATTTTGTTCGCCTTTCCAGTTATGCGGATCAGACTTCCCGCAAATCGAAGATGGTTTTCTCCAAGGACATGGAGATCGATATCAGGGACAAGCATGTGCTCGTGGTCGAGGATATCGTCGATACGGGCCACTCCATGGGTTTTCTGACCAAGGTTCTCGAGGCGCGTGGTCCCAAATCCATCAAGATCGCGGCCATGATCGACAAGAGAGAGCGCCGCGAGGTTGATGTGAATGTGGATTTTGTGGGTTTCCCACTGGATAAGGGATACATCGTCGGCTATGGACTTGACTACGCCGAGCAATACAGAGAACTTGACGGAATATACGATCTCAAATTCTCGGAAGCATAGACCCCTGCCTCCAGACTGAACTTTTTCAAGGAAAGGCCATGCTCGTTCAATGCCCTGAGTGCACCACCAAATACAATCTGGATGAAAGCAAGATCGGACACGACGGCAGCAAGGTCCGTTGTACGCGTTGCCAGAATGTGTTCACCGTGTTCCGTCCCATCTCCGAGGATGTCGTGACGCCGGAGGTTCCCGAACCAGCTTCCGCGGCCGGCGCATTCGAGGATGATTCTTTTGATGACGATCTGGCGTCGGCTTTCGAGAATAAAAAAGGTGCTTCCCCTGCCGCGAAGGATTCCTTCGAGGAAGAGTTCGCGGCCATGTTCGAGGATGTGAAGCCCGCGACCGCCCCCAAGAAGACCGCCGGTGCCGACGCCTTTGAAGACGATCTGGCAGCCATGCTGGATGAGAAAAAGCCTCGGCCCGCGCCGAAATCCGTCGCAAACGAGTCCTTTGAAGACGACCTGACGGCCATGCTGGAAGAAAAAAGCACCAAGGCCGAATCAAAGTCCTCGGTGGATCAGGAAATGCTCGCCGATCTTCAGGGCGCCTTTCAGCAGCCTTTGAGCGATCAGCTGGATCACGATTTGCGATCCGCCGACAGTTCTGCCGGCAAGTCCCGAAAATCCGGGAGCGCGGGCCTGATCATCGGCCTTGTCGTCCTGCTTCTGGCCTGCGGCCTGGGCGGAATCTATTTTTTCCAGCCGGCTTTGCTCGGACTTGCGCCCTCGGTTCCGGACGCTCCCGCGACCCAGGAAACCGTCGCGCGTGAAGGTGCGGCCCAGATCGCTTTGGAGAACGTGCGCCAGTACTTTGTCCCCAACGAAAAGGAAGGGCAGCTTTTCATCATTGAAGGCAAGGCCGTGAATCGTTTTCCCGAAGCGCGTGAGCTCATTCGCATCAAGGCCTCCCTCTTCGACAGACAGGGCGGCGAGGTCGCCTCCCAGGAATTCATGTGCGGCAACGTCGTCTCCCTGTACCAGCTTCAGGTTTCGACCCGGGCGGACATTGAGACGGCCCTGACCGCCAAGGTCGGCATTCTGACCAACAACACCAATATTCAGCCCGGAGCGTCCGTGCCGTTCATGGCCGTGTTTTTCCAGACCCCGGAATCTGTCGAGGAATTCGGGCTGGAAGTGATCCAATCCAGCGTCCCGCAACAATAGCACAACTTTTGACCCACGAAAGGCAGACGCAAGTCTGCCTTTTTTATTCCCCCATGAAAACAAAGACCGCTTATGTGTGTACAGCCTGCAAGGCTGTCAGTCCCCGCTGGCAGGGGCAGTGTCCCAAATGCCTGGCCTGGAATACCTTGGAGCCGGCAATACGGCAGTCCGGTTCGGCCATGGACATGCCCCTGAACCGTCCCGTCGATCTGCGCGAGCTGCCGACGCTTCTTGAAGACCGGGTCAGCTCTCAGCTGTCCGGGCTTGACGGAATCCTCGGCAGCGGGTTCGTGCCCGGAGGCGTCATCCTGCTCGGCGGGGAGCCGGGCATCGGCAAGTCCACGCTGCTCTTGCAGGTGGGCGCGTCCATGGAGCGCTCCGGCAAGGGCGTCATCTATGTTTCCGGTGAAGAATCCCTGTCCCAGATTCGCGGCCGGGCCGAACGCCTGGGCATGCTCGGAGACAGGCTGACCGCTCTTGCCACCAACCAGGTCGACGACATTCTGGCCTGCATGGAGGACGCCCCCGCGCTCATTGTCGTGGACTCGGTGCAGACCATGATTTCATCCAGGGTCGAGGGCCTGCCGGGTTCCGTCAGCCAGGTCCGGGCAGTGGCTACGGCCCTGACCGAGCGGGCCAAGCAGACCGGGGTCACGGTCATCCTGGTCGGGCATGTGACCAAGGACGGCCAGATCGCCGGCCCCAAGCTGCTGGAGCACATGGTCGACACGGTGCTGTACCTCGAAGGCGACAAGGAGCACCTTTTCCGCATCCTGCGCGTGGTCAAGAACCGTTTCGGTCCGTCCAACGAGATCCTGCTTTTCGAGATGCGGGAAAAGGGTATGAACGTCATCGAAGACCCGTCGACCTTCTTTCTGCAGGCCCGCGACACGGCGCTCTCGGGCACGGCCCTGGTCATGTCCATGGAGTCCCAGCGGCCCTTTGTGGTCGAGGTGCAGGCGCTGGTCACGCGCACCTTCCTGGCCTTTCCCCGGCGAACGGCCCTGGGTTTTGACGCCAACCGACTGCATCTTCTGATCGCGGTAATGGAGAAGCGTCTGCAAATCAGCCTGGGGCAGGTCGATGTCTACGCCAAGGTCGGAGGCGGACTGCGCATGAAGGACCCCGGTCTTGACCTGGGCATTGTCGCGGCCATCCTGTCATCCTTTTATGACCGGTCTCTGCCCGAGGGCGCGGTGTTCTGGGGCGAAGTGGACTTGAACGGCCAGATCAGGCCGGTCACGGGGCATGATGTGAGGCTGCGCCAGGCCGCGAACCTCGGCTATGCGCCCATGGTCCATCCCAAGACCGGAGCCGGGGGGAAGGGATGGTCGCGGCTCGGGGATGTGCAGAGGATGCTGTTCGGGCAGACAGGGAAGGTGTGAGGATTTGATGCGTTAACGGATCGAGGAGTGGCGGTCGCGGTGCCGGCTCAGCCGGACGGGGGCCGCCGAAACTCCTTCGTGGGCCTCGTAATGCCGAATCGTTGCGTGCCGGGTCGAAAAGTCGGGGTGAGACGAGCGGCAACGGTTCGGCAAACGATGCCTGACTCAGTCAGACAGTCGGCGCCCCCCGCCCGGCCCAATCGGCACCGCTCGGATCGGGATTTGGCATTCTTTTATCTCGTCCAGTCCTTTGCGTCCTTGGATTTGGGCTTGACTCGCGAGGCCTTGAGCTTGCGGGTCCACAGGGATAGACGTTCCTCGTGGCCGCTGGTTTTGGCTTGGTAGAAGATGCGTCCCTTGAGCTCCGGAGGCAGGTAATCCTGTTCGACCCATGCCTCTGGGTAGGCGTGGGGATATTTGTAGCCCTGGCCGTAGCCCCATTCCTTTTGCAGGCTTGTGGAGGCGTTGCGTAGATGCAGCGGCACGGGCCTTGCGCCATTGGTCCGCACTTCCTTCATGGCCGCGAGATACCCTGCGTAGGCCGAGTTGCTTTTGGGCGCCAGGGCCAAATACACGGTCGCTTCGGCCATGGGAATCCAGCCCTCGGGCATGCCGATGCGTTCCACCGCCTGTTCACATGATACGGCCAGGGGCAGGGCCATGGGGTCGCCAAGGCCGACATCCTCGGCCGCCGAGAGAATCAGCCTGCGGCAGATGAAACGCGGATCCTCGCCCGTCTCCACCAGACATGCCAGATAATACAGGGCCGCATCCGGGTCCGAGCCCCTGATGGATTTGATCAGCGCCGACGCCAGTTCGTAATGCGAATCACCTTCCCGGTCTCCGCGCAGCACGATCTCCGGCAATCGGGTCTTGAGCTGGTCGGGTTCCAGATCCTTTTCTTCAAGCCCCGCCGCGAACTCCACCAGATTGAGCATGGTGCGCGCATCCCCGCCCGAGAGGGTGGCCAGAAGCTCCAGGCTTTTTTCCGGGATGCGTGGGCCCAGTTTCTCCATGCCCCGTTTGCCCACATCCACCAGTTCGGCCATGCCGAGCGAGCGCAGGCGCAATACGTGCAGCCGTGAAAGAAGCTGGCGCGTGACGCTAAAAGACGGGTTTTCCGTGGTCGTGGCGATGAGCGTCAGTTCACCCGTCTCAAGGAGCGGCAGGAAGAAATCCTGCTGGGCCTTGGAATAGCGGTGCAGTTCGTCCAGGATGAGGATTTCCTTGTCCTGGATCTGCTTGCGCAGGGCGGTGATGCCTACCTCCGGAGCGCTGACCCGCACGAACGGCTTGCCCGCATGCCTGGCCAGAAGCAGGGCCACCGTGGATTTGCCGCAACCGGGAGGACCGAAGAGCAGAAGGCTCGGCAGGTCCTTGGACTGCATCAGCGTGCGCAAACGCTGGCGAAAATGGCTTTGGCCGATGAAGTCGTCGAGGGACTCCGGGCGCAGGGATTCGGCGAGAGGTCGTTTTTGGGACACGATGATAATTCCGGCTAAATGCTTGTGGCCTGTTCCAGGCACTCCAGAAGGGCCTGGGCTTCTGGCCCGTGGGCGGTGATCTCCACGGTCCTGGTCTCTTCTTCGGCCGTCCAGGACATGTTTATATGGGAGTCGGGCATGCAGTCCGCGGGGAGGTATTCGGCCCATTCCAGCAGGCAGAAATGGTCCGGGGCGAAGAGGGTCTCTTCCAGATCGGGATCAAAATCCCGGCCCTCGGTGCGGTAAAGGTCGAAATGCCCCACGGGCGGCGTCGTGGGGTAGAGGTTCAGGATGTTGAAGCTGGGGCTGCTGACCTCGGCGTTCTCGCTTCCCGGAAGGGCCTGGACCAGTTCGCGGATGAAGGTCGTCTTTCCGGCCCCGAGCTGTCCGTGCAGGAGCACGGGGGGCAGGGCCGGACTGTCGGCGATGCATTCTGCGAAGGCCTGGGCCAGGGCTGTCGTGGCCTCCAGGGAGGTCAAAACAAGGATCATGAACGCGGGATCAGGGTTTTGAGAACGTCCTTCTTGCCGACAATGCCCAGCAACTTGCCGTTGTCCGCGACAGGCAGGGTGTGGAATTTCTTGTCGACCATGAGGGCCGCGATTTCGTCGATGGTCATGTCCGGGCCGATGGTCACCACTTTGGTGCTCATGGCGTCGGAAACCTTGGAGGCGGCAATGCGTTTGACCTCCGCTTCGAGCAGCGTCGAGGAGGACAGGGGCACGAAGCCGTCAAGCAGGGTGAAAAGAGAGGGGATGGGCAGGCTTTTCTGCATGCGGACCAGATCGCTCTGGCACAGAATGCCGACCAGATGGCCGCTTTCATCGACCACGGGGAGTCCGTTGACGCCCTTGTCGAGCAGGATCTTCACGGCTTCGGTTATGTCTGCATCGGGGCTGATGGTGATGACCTCGGCGGTCATGATATCTTGAGCTGTACGCATTTTTTCCACTCCTTCAGGGCGGTTGGCAGGTGATCGGCGATTTCCATGGGGGTGTTGCCCCGGTACGGGAAATCATTGGCGAGCTGAGTGCCCGCATAACCATGCCAGTACACGCCGATCCGGGCGGCGGTCAATGGCGGGTGCCCCTGGGCCATGAGGCTGCCGATGATTCCGGCGAGCACGTCGCCCGATCCGGCAATGGCCAGGTTCGGGGCGCAGAACGGCGAGATGGCGATGGGGTCCTCGTGTCCGGCGACGATGGTCGCCGCGCCTTTCAAGACCAGGTTGACGCGGTGTCCGAAAGAAAATTCCCTTGCGTATCGGGCTCTGGCAAGGTTGATGGCCCCGGCCGTGACCCCGAAGAAATTGGCCATCTCGCCGGGATGCGGTGTCAGCACGGCGTCCTGGCCGACCAGGGCCAGAAGGTCGGGGCGCTGGGCCAGGAGAAAGAGGGCGTCGGCGTCGTAGAGGGTTTTGGCATGCGGATTGGCCAGATAGCGTTCCAGGAATGCCATGGCTCCGTCACTGCGTCCAAAGCCGGGTCCGAAGACCACGGCCGAGAAGCGCGAAAGGTTCGGCCGCAGGGACTCGAAACATTCGGCGCTCCATTGGTCCGAATTGCCAAGGCCCAGGGTCATGACTTCGGGGAAGCAGCCGTAGACCGGGGTCAGGGCCTTGGGGCAGGCGATGCTGACCAGTCCCGCGCCGGAGCGGAAGGCCGCGCGGGCCGCAAGCATGGGCGCGCCGGTCAGTCCGGGTGAGCCGCCCAGGACCAGGATGTGTCCCGCCTCTCCCTTGTGCATGGTCGAGCCCGGTTCGGGCAGCAGGTTGGCAAGGTCCGGCCCCAGCGCGATGTGGGCTGTGGGGTGCCGGTCCTTGATGTGCCGGGGAATGCCGATCTTGGACGTGACCAGATTGCCCACATGGCCTTTGGCGGGAGGCAGGAAGAGCCCGAGCTTGGCCTCCTCGAAGGTCACGGTCAGGTCGGCCTTGACCGCGATCGGCATGGGCTGGCCAGTGGTGCCGTTCAGCCCCGAGGGGATGTCCAGAGACAGGACATGGGAATGCACGCCCAGTTTGTTGATGGATTTGATCCAGCCCTGCATGTTGGGGCGCAGCGAATCCTCGAAGCCGGTTCCGAGCAGGCCGTCCACGATAATGTCGATCCTCGGCACCAGATCCATCTCGTATTCGGGCAGGTAGGAGCAGGGGATGCCCATGTCCATGGCCAGTTTCAGGTGGTAGGCGGAGTCATGGGTGTACTGCGCGAGGTGCTTGGCGTGCAGGATGAGCACGGTCGCTCCGAGATTGACCAGATGCCTGGCCAGGGCGAAGGCGTCGCCTCCGTTGTTGCCGGGACCGGCAAAAACCATGACTGATGCGTCACGCAAGGGTCCGAATTCTTTTTTGAGGGCGTAAAGAGCGGCCCTGCTGGCGTTTTCCATCAGAATTTGTCCGGACAACCCGAATTCGTTGATGGTCAGTCTGTCCCAACGGGACATTTCCTCGGGAGTGGGCAAAAGGGTAACCATTTGATCTCCTTCGTGTGAGGTCTTCGTCGCTGTCTTCCAAAGTGGAAGCCGAGGCCCGGTTGCGGCCTTGTGTATATGAGAGGGCTCTGTGCCATTATTTTTTGTCATGCGCCACCCATGTCCTTTTCCTCACGATCTTGCATCGAAACCAAGCCGATTTCGGGAAAATTGTCCTTGACTCAACACTCTATCTTCTCCAAAAAAAAGGGCTTGCTGGGAAGTGTCGCCATGTCCGCGCCCCGGCTGAATTATTTGTCCGGAGGGGTCATGACGGATTCGGCGGCGCAGAGCCAGGCATTGCCGGTTGTTCAATTGCGAAATGTGGCAAAGAGTTACGATGGGCAGCATGCCTTGACGGACGTATCCCTCGACGTGCAGCGCGGCGAGTTTCTGACCATTCTTGGGCCCTCCGGCTGCGGCAAGACGACCATCCTGCGTCTGGTGGCCGGCTTTGAAAGCGCCACCGCCGGAGTCATCTCCATTGACGGCAAGATCGTGACCGACCTTCCTCCGGAGCGGCGCAACGTCAATACGGTCTTTCAGAGTTACGCTCTTTTTCCGCACATGAACGTGTTCGACAACGTGGCCTTCGGGCTGCGCATGAAGAAGCGCCCCGCCGCCGAGATCGCCATCGAAGTGCGCGAAACCTTGCGTCTGGTCCAGCTTGAGGGCTTCGAGGCGCGCATGGTCGGCAAGCTCTCCGGCGGCCAGCAGCAGCGCGTGGCCATCGCCCGGGCCATCATCAACCGGCCGCTTGTCCTGCTTCTGGACGAACCGCTCTCCGCTCTTGATTACCGGCTGCGCAAGCAGATGCAGCTCGATCTCAAACACCTGCAGCGCAAGCTCGGCATCACCTTCGTCCTCGTCACCCACGATCAGGAGGAGGCATTTTCCATGTCCGATCGCGTCGTGGTCATGAACAACGGCCACATCGAGCAGATCGGCACCCCGGTCAGCGTTTACGAGGAGCCCCGCAATCTCTACGTGGCCCGCTTCGTGGGCGAGATCAACATTATCAATGCCGAGGTTGTGGAGCTTGGCGAGGGGCGCGCCAGGGTGCGGGCCCAGGGGCTGGACGTGTTCATGCGCACCAGCCACGCCTTCCATCCGGGCGAGAAGGTGCACATCCTGCTGCGCCCCGAGGATCTGCGGGTCGAGACCCTGAAGGACCTGGCCGAGGATCCGGAATTGGAGGATGTCTTCTCCCGCGACCGCTCCCTCGTCGGCACTGTGGAGGAGACCATCTACAAGGGCGCGACCTACGATGTCGTGGTCAGGCTGGATGCCGGAGGCATCGTCACGGCCACGGAATTTTTCAACGAGGACGACGAGACCGTATATTTCAAGGCCTCGGATCGGGTGGCCGTGAGCTGGGTCGAAGGCTGGGAAGTGGTGCTGCCGTATGAAAAATGACGGCTTCTTCAAGCTTGCCGTCATAGTCGGCGTCATCTCCTGGATGGCGATTTTCGCTTTTGTGCCCAATGTTCTGGTCTTTTTGGCCAGTTTCAGCTCCACATCGTCCGCGAATTTCATCGAGCCCGGCTTTTCCCTGAACAATTACGCCCGGCTGATGGACACGACGCATCTCGACATTCTGCTGTCATCCCTGCGGCTCTCGGGGCTGGTCACGGTCATCTGTCTGGTCACGGCCTATCCCTTCGCCGCCATCCTGGCTCGGACCCGCAAGCCGCTGCGCAACACGCTGCTCCTGCTGGTGGTCATCCCCTTCTGGACGAATTCCCTGGTGCGCACCTACGCCATGACTGCCATGCTCAACTCCAGCGGCATCGTGAACAACGTGCTGCTGTTTCTGGGCGTCATCGATTCGCCTCTGGCCATGATGTACACCCCCGGCGCCGTGGTTCTGGGTCTTGTATACACGCTCCTGCCGTTTATGATCCTGCCCCTGTACGCCGCCCTTGAGCGCCTGGACCGCCGCTATCTCGAAGCGGCCCGGGACCTGGGCGCGAGCCCCTGGCGGGCGTTCTGGAAAGTGGTCGTGCCCCTGACCATGCCCGGCATCGTCTCCGGCTGCATGCTGGTCTTCCTGCCGGGCATCGGCATGTTTTACGTGTCCGACGTGCTTGGCGGTGCCAAGGCCATGCTGCTTGGCAACTTCATCCGCGACCAGTTCCTGACCACCCGCGACTGGCCTCTGGGCGCGGCGGCCAGCGTGACCCTGACCGTGCTCATGGGGCTCATGCTGCTCCTGTACTGGAAAAGCGCCGCCCGGCTGGGCAGGAAGGAGGCATGATGCGAAAATTGCGCATTCTCTACGCCACGCTGGTCTTTGTCTTCCTGTATTTGCCGCTTGGGGTCATGATCGCCTACTCCTTCAACTCGTCCCGGTTTTCCATGGCCTGGAAGGGCCTGACCCTGGACTGGTACGTCAAGCTCTTCGGCAACACCGCGCTCATGCAGGCGGCCCTGCACTCGCTTTTCATCGCGGCTCTCGCGGCGACCTGCTCCAGCATCCTGGGCACGCTCATAGCCATGGCGCTGCAGCGCTGGCGCTTTCCGTCGCGCAAGGTCATCCGCACCTCGCTTTTCGTCATGATGATGTCTCCGGACATCGTCATCGGCATTTCGCTTCTGGTGCTCTTCATGGCCCTGTCCCTGCCGCTGGGCTTCTGGACCCTGCTCATGGCCCACATCACCCTGTGCGTGCCCTTTGTCGGCATCACGGTCTATGGCCGGCTCCAGGGGTTTGACCCGCATGTGGTGGAGGCCGCCCGTGATCTCGGGGCGGGGGAGTACGAGGTCTTTCGCCACGTGGTCCTGCCCATGGTCTTTCCCGCCGTTCTGGCCGGGTGGTTTTTGAGTTTCACCCTGTCCATCGACGACGTCATCATCAGTTTCTTCACCACCGGACCCACGTTCGAGGTACTGCCCTTGCGCATCTATTCCATGGTCCGACTGGGGCTCAAGCCCGAGGTCAACGCCCTGTGCGCGATCATGATTCTTATAACCGCTGTGGCGGTCTTCGCGTCGCAGCGCTTTTTGAAGGAGAAATCATGAAACGATTGGTATTGACGGTCCTGTGCCTCATGCTGGCCACCCAGGTTCTTGCGGCATCCAAGGAACTCTATGTCTACAATTGGTCCGAATACATGCCGGACAGCGTGCTTGAGGATTTTACGAAGGAGACCGGAGTCAAGGTCATCATGTCGACCTATGACAGCAACGAGGCCCTGTACGCAAAGATTCGGATGATCGAGGCCAAGGGATACGATCTTATCGTGCCGTCCACCGATTTTGTGGCGCGCATGCACAAGGAAGGCCTGCTCATGAAGCTGGACAAGTCCAAGCTGAGCAATCTTGGCAACCTCAATCCAAAGCTGATGAATCAGTCCTTCGATCCGGACAACAACTACAGCGTGCCCTACATGTGGGGATCAACGGCCATCGCCGTGAACACCAAGGATCCGGCCGCAGCCTCGGTGACTTCGTTCGCCGACCTGTGGAAGCCTGAACTGGCAGGCAAGATTCTTTTGCCCAACGACATGCGCGGCGTACTCGGCATGGGCCTCAAGCGGCTGGGCTATTCGCTCAACGAGACCGACCCGGCCAAGGTCGCCGAGGCCTGCGAGCTTCTGCAGTCGCTCATGTCCAGCGTGCGCGTCTTTGATTCCGATTCGCCCAAGCAGGCCATGCTCAACAACGAGGTGCAGGCGGCGGTGCTCTGGAACGGCGAGGCGTACATCGCAACCGGCGAAAATCCGGATATCCGCTACATCTATCCGACAGAAGGCTATAGCCTCTGGATCGACAACCTCTGCATTCCCAAGAATGCGGGCAACGCGGACAACGCCCATCTCTTCATCGACTACCTCTTGCGTCCCGAAGTGGCGGCGTTCATTTGCCAGGAGATGGGCTATTCCACTCCGAATCTTGCGGCTCAGGCGATCCTTCCCGATGACGTGCGCGACAACGCCATTGTCTATCCCGGGGCCGAGGACATGGCCCGGGGCGAATTCGAGACCGATCTCGGGCCCGCCGTGAAGGCGTATGAGGAATGCTGGATGCGGCTCAAGACCAGGTAGCACTAAAGATTCGGATGAATATTCGCGGCGCGTCCCGGTGGGGGCGCGCCTTTTTTTGTCTTGTCGGTTTCGTTTCTATTGATCGCGTTTCAAATCGACTTTTCGCAGGTTTGGCGTTGGAATTCGTGCCTGGACATGGTAACAGGCACGGCGTGAGCACCAACGCGGCGAAGCTTCTTTGCCGGACACGAATTTATTCTGGGGGGTGGCCATGGATTCCGAATTGCGCAAACGCCTGGATGATTTTTTCGATGTGGGTTTCGGCAAGACCACCGGCATCGACACGGCTCTGGAGATCACCAAGATTTACGCCGGATCGGCCGCCGCCGATCCGGACAGGATTCCGGACCTCTTTGTGCGTCTGGTCCAGCTTTTCGAGCCCCGGCTTGAAGTTCGCGACTAGCGCTGAATTGACAGCCCCGGCCAAGTCGGCCATGAACTCGGCTTTTGCGAACATTTTCGTGAGGCGGCAATGAGCTTTTGCGTCAAGGATATTCTGCGCATGCAGGTCGCGCCGGCACTGGGCTGCACCGAGCCCGTGGCCGTGGCCCTGGCCGCCGCCGCTGCCACGGCTGTTCTGCCCGGCAGACCCGAGCGGCTGGATTTGTGGGTCGACCCCAATATTTACAAGAACGGTCTGGCCGTCATCATTCCCGGCACGGGCGGCCTGAGCGGTCTGGATCTGGCCGGGGCGCTGGGCGTTTTCGGCGGGGACGCCGCGCTGGGCCTGGAAGTCCTCGAACCGCTAAACGACGAGTCAGTGCAGGCCGCGCGGTCTCTGGTGCGTGACGGCGGGGTGACCCTCAACCTGCTGCATGAGCAGCGAGGGCTCTTTATCCGCGCCGAGGTTTTCGACGGCTCGCATGTGGCCGAGGCGGTCGTTCGCGACATGCACGACAACGTGGTCAGCGTGAGCCTGGACGGCGCCCTGTTGCCTCGCGCCCAGACTTCCGGGAAAGTCGCCGTCTCAAGCGAGATGCCGCGTCTTGAGGCCTGGATCAAGGGCCTGGCCCTCGAGGATCTTGTCCGCCTGCTCGACGATCTGGACGATGAGGACCGCGAATTTCTGATGGAAGGGGTGCGCACCAATGTTCGCCTCGCCGAGCATGGCCTGAAGTTCGGGCCCGGCCTTGGCATAGGCAAGGCCCTGGACCGGCTGGTCCGGCAGAAGCTCGTCTGCCGGGACATGATCCTGGCCGCGCGCATCCTGACCTCGGCCGCCTCCGATGCGCGCATGGGCGGAGTCAAGCTTCCGGCCATGAGTTCCGCCGGAAGCGGAAACCACGGACTGACCGCCATCCTGCCCATCTGGGCCATCCGCGAATTCATCACCTGCGAAGAGAAGGACGTGCTCGAAGCCATGGCGCTCAGTCATCTGGTCACGGCCTACGTCAAGGCCCACACCGGACGGCTTTCCGCCGTCTGTGGCTGTTCCGTGGCGGCCGGGGCCGGAGCCAGCGCCGGGGTGGCCTATCTGCTGGGCGGCAATCTGGCGCATATCGCAGGGGCCATCAAGAACATCATCGAGGACCTGGCCGGAGTCATCTGCGACGGAGCCAAGGCCGGCTGTTCGCTGAAACTGGCCACGGCTGCGGGAACGGCCGTGCAGGCCGCGCTTTTTTCGCTGCAAGGCGTCAATGTCATGGACACCGACGGCATCATCGGCGCTTCGCCCGAGCAGACCATGCAGAACATAGGCATGCTCAGCACCGAAGGCATGATCGAGACCGACCGGACCATTTTAAAAATAATGCTGGCCAAACGCTTCTCCGGATTCTGATACCGGACGCCAGCCAATAGGAGTACATACCGATGAATATATGCATTGTTGGAACGGGTTACGTAGGGCTGGTGTCCGCGGCCTGTTTCGCCGAGATGGGCAACGCGGTGACCTGCGTCGACATCAATCCCGACGTGATCGAGCGGCTCAAGAAGGGCGACGTGCACATCTACGAGCCCGGCCTTGAGGCCATGGTCCGCCGCAATTTCCAGGAAGGCCGCCTGACCTTCACCACGGATCTGGGCGAAGGCCTCAAGGACAGCCTCTTTGTCTTTTGCTGCGTGGGCACCCCCGAAGGCGAGGACGGCACCGCCGATCTGCGCTACGTGCATCAGGTGGCCCGCGACGTGGGCCGCCAGATGAACGACTACAAGATCATCGTGGACAAATCGACCGTGCCCGTGGGCACCGCCGACAGCGTGCGCGCCACCGTGCAGGAGGAACTGGACAAGCGCGGGCTCAAGATCGAGTTCGACGTCGTCTCCAACCCCGAATTTCTGAAGGAAGGCGACGCGGTCAACGACTTCATGAAGCCCGACCGCGTGGTCGTGGGCACCGATAACGTGCGCACGGCCGAACTCCTGAAGAGCCTCTACGCTCCCTACGCCCGCAGCCGCGAGAAATTGATCGTCATGGGCGTGCGCAGCGCGGAGATGACCAAGTATGCCGCCAATTGCATGCTGGCCACCAAGATCTCCTTCATCAATGAGATCGCCAACATCTGCGAGAAGGTCGGGGCCGACGTGCGCGACGTGCGCCACGGCATAGGGGCTGATCATCGCATCGGCTATCAGTTCATCTATCCCGGCGTGGGTTATGGCGGGTCCTGCTTCCCCAAGGACGTGAAGGCGCTCATCGGCACGGCCCAGGGCGTGGGCTATGAGCCGCAGCTCCTGAATGCCGTGGACGAGGTCAACGATCGCCAGAAAACCGTCATCGCGCGCAAGATCGAGGCCTATTTCGCCGAGCAGGGCGGTGTGAAGGGCAAGACCCTGGCCTTGTGGGGCCTGGCCTTCAAGGCCAACACCGACGATATGCGCGAGGCTCCGTCCCTGGAGCTGATCCGGCATCTGACCGACCTTGGCATGCGCGTGCGCGCCTTCGATCCCGTGGCCGGTCCCAATGCCCGTCGCATCCTTGCGGACAACCCGCTGGTGGAAATATGCGAGGATCAGTACGAGACGCTCAAGGGCGCCGAGGCCCTGGCCGTGGTCACGGAATGGAACCAGTTCCGAAACCCGGAATTCGCAAGGATCAAGGCGGCTCTGGCCGCTCCCATCCTCTTTGACGGCCGCAACCTCTATTCTCCGGCGCTCCTTGCATCCGAAGGGTTCGCCTATTTCTGCGTGGGCCGCTGAGGCTCCAGCGCGAAATCTCCTCTCATAACAAGCAAAGCCCCGGCCGGAACTCTCCGGTCGGGGCTTTGTCGTCTGCATGTGAATACGCCGTGTTCGCCGTGACGCGGGGCTAGAGCACCTGCGCCACCGCCTCCGCGATCTGGTCCAGGTCGTCGATGAGGTGGAAGCCGGAGTCGGCCATGGCCTGGAGTTTGACTTCTATGCCGCCAGCCCCTTTTTCAAGGATGGCTCCGGCGTGGCCCAGGCGCTTGCCTGGAGGGGCCGTGCGGCCCGCGATGAAGCCGAAGACCGGGAGCTCGAAGCCGCTTTCGCGCATGTATTGCCCAAGCTCCTCCTCGGCCTTTCCGCCGATCTCGCCCAGGATGATCACGGCCCGGGTGTCCGGATCGTGGCGCACCAGCTTGCACAGGTCCGTGAAGGAGGTGCCCACGAAAGGATCGCCGCCGATGCCGACGCACACGGATTGCCCGATCCCCGCTTTGGTCAGCCGGTCCACGCATTCGTAGGTCAGGGTGCCGCTGCGCGAGAAGACGGCCACAGGGCCGGGGGTGAAGATGTCGCCGGGCATGATGCCGATTTTGGTCTTGCCGGCCATGACCAGGCCGGGGCAGTTGGGCCCGATGACCCGTGTCGGGCTTCCTTTCAGGCGCTCAAGGGCGCGCAGCATGTCGAGCTGGGGGATGCCGTCGGTGATGCAGACCACCCAGCCGATCCCCGAGGCTGCGGCCTCCAGTACCGCATCCGGAGCCATGGCTCCGGGCACGAAGATGATGGACGCGTCGATGCGCATGGCGTTTACGGCCTCGCGCACGGTGTCGAAGACCGGGACTCCAAGGACCTCGGTCCCGCCCTTGCCGGGTGTCACTCCGGCCACGACCTTCGAACCGTATTCCTGCATCAGGCGGCAGTGCAGCTGGCCCTGCTTGCCGGTCAGGCCCTGGACCAGGATGCGGCAGTCGGCGGGTAGGGGAAAGGGCGTGCTTGTCTGGCGCGGCCGGGCCGGGAGCCGTGGAGCCGTGGACGGAACGATCAGGGGCTTGTGCCGGGCTGCGGGCCTGTCGCCCTTGAGTTTTTCCAGGGCGGCGCGGGCCGATGTCAGATCGGGGCACAGATGCAGTCCGTTCAGGGCTGCCTGGTTCAAAAGTTCCAGCCCCTGGGCCGAGCCGTTGCCCGCAAAGCGGACCACGATGGGTTTGCGCGGTTCCTGCCCGTCCAGCGCTTCGAGCATGGACCGGGCCACCTTGTGACAGGACAGGATTCCGCCGAAAATGTTGATGAAGACCATGCCCACGCGGGAGTCGTCAAAAAGAATGTCCAGGGCCGTGCGCATGGCCTCACTGTCCGCGCCTCCGCCCAGATCCAGAAAATTTGCCGCCTCAAGGCCGGAATAATTGAGAATGTCCATGCTGGCCATGGCCAGGCCCGCACCGTTGACCATGAGTCCGACATACCCGTCGAGCTTGTGGTAACTAAGACCCGCCTCGCGGGATCTGTTTTCCTCGTCGCTTAGGTGCGCTGCCTCGAAAAAGCGGTTCAGGGAAGGATCGATGCCGATCCTGTGTCCGTCGATCTCGACCTTGCCGTCCAGGGCCAGAAGCCTTCCGTCCGTGGTGATGACCAGGGGGTTGATTTCGGCTAGAAGCAGGCGATGGCGCAGGCAGCAATCGAAGAGGTTCGTGAGCAGGGCATGGAAGGGCTTTGAAAGTTCCTTGGGCAGGCCCAGGTGGAAAAAGATGTTGCGGATCTGGAAGGGGGCCAGTCCGGTGTCGGGGGCGGCGTGTTCGATCAGCAGGGTCTCCGGGGCGCAGGCCTCGATGTCCACCCCGCCGAAGCGTCCGGCGGTGATACAGAAAGAGCGGCTTTGACGGTCCAGGGTTATGGAGAGATACAGTTCGCGAGTGTACGCGGCCTTGGGTTCGATGCGCACCAGCTGGACTTTTTCGTCCTTGATGGCGAGCGTGAAGAGCTTGGCCAGTTCGCTTTGGGCCTGCTCACGGGTGTCCGCCATGCGGATGCCGCCGGCCTTGCCCCTGCCGCCGCTCAAGACCTGCGATTTAAGGACCCAGGGCAGCGCGAAAGGGGGGGCCGGTTCGTCTCCCGGACCGAGAAGCGTCCCTTGAGGGACAGGGATGCCCGCCTCCTCGAAAAGTCGCTTGCTGTTGTGTTCATTGAGCTTCATGACTCTCTCCTCGCTTCAGCTGTTGTCAAATACCATGCCTTGGACTATCACCGCGAAATGACATTCGGGACGGGGCTTCCGGGTGGTGCCTGCCCGGGCCTTGCGATTTTGTCTGTTGCATACCTGCCTTGGGTTGAAAATCAAGAAAAATTACGACAACACTCTTTTTTTATTCATGTAATCCGTCAAAAATGCAAAAATTCAGAATTTTAATCATCATCGGACTGGCCTTGACGTTGAATCTTTTTTCGGCGTCCGTGCTGCGAGCCGATTCCATCGCGCTTACGGATCTCGGGGTGGATAACGCCCAAGGCTCCGTCTCCGTGGGTTTTAGCGTCGTGATCAATGAAATGGCCCCCCTGATGGAGGCCTTGCAGAACGGCGGACAATACGAGGTGCGTTGTTCCGGTAAGCTTTACAAGCGCCGCCTTGGTTTCTGGGACGCCTTCCTGGCCGAGGCCGAGTACTCATGCACCGTGGCGAGCAAGCCCATCGCGCGTGAATGCGTGGTCACGGATCACAGGGGCACCCATACCCTCGAGTTCACGGGCCTGGAGGAAGAACTGAACCGTTTCTGGTCCCGCCTGTCCTTGCCCATGGGCAGCTGGGATGCCATCGAGCGCGGACAGGCCTACCGCGTCGTGCTCACGTTCAGCGTCACGCGAACCAATGTTCCGGGCTGGGTCAGCAAGCCTCTCTTTTTCGTCAGCTGGGACCTGGTTCCCGAAGTGGTGTACGTACTGGATTTCGATTTCTGATTTCAACCAGCCGCGAGGAGCATGGACAAGTCATCTCGTCACATTCCCGTGCAGGAACGCACCGCGCATGAACGTCGCAAGCGGCAACGGGAAATCACCCTGGCCGCCGTGGGCATCTTCCTCATCGTCATTCTGACCTGGATCGAGCTGCGCCTGCTGGGTCTCAATTCCTACCTTTTCTTCGCCCTCTTCAACGTCAATCTGATTCTTCTCATTCTGGTTCTCTTCCTGGTTTTGCGCAATGTCATAAAACTCGTGCTGGACCGGCGCAGGAGGGTGCTCGGGTCGGGCCTGAGGGCCAAGCTGGTCCTTGTTTTCGTCACACTGTCCATGGTCCCGACCTTCATCATGTTCGTTCTGTCGACCTGGTTCGTGCAGACCTCCGTCGATTACTGGTTCCAGGCCCAGGTCGAGACGTCCATGGATCAGGCCTTGAGCGTGGGACAGGATTTTTATGCGTCCGCCGAATCCGGTCTTGAGATCAAGGCGCTTGGGATTCTTGAGCATTTGCGGGAACGGAAGCTGGACTTCAAGGCCAAGGGGGCGGACGAGGCCCTGCGGCAAAAGAGCCGTGAGTACAGGCTGAGCCTGAGCGGCGTGATCACCGGTACCATGCAGCAAAAACACTGGGAGTCCACTCCGGTCTGGAACGACGTCTGGCCCCGGATCATGGCCGAGGTGCCTTTTGCCGAGATGGGCAAGGGCATGAAATACTGGGCCACTCTCTGGCCGCATGCGGACTCGGATCTGGTGATCGGGGTCATGTCCGTGGACGAGGCCGGGTCGGCCTTTCTTGTCGTGGGCGCGGAGGTGGGAGAGGGTTTTCTGGACCGGCTGGAACTGATCGCCCAGGGCGTAGGCGAGTACAAACAGCTGCGCAGCCTCAAATATCCCTTGAAGATGACCCTGTACATGGTCCTTGGACTCATGACCATGCTCATCTTTCTCGGGGCGACCTGGTTCGGTTTTCGGCTGGCCCGGGAGCTCAGCGCCCCCATTCAGGCGCTGGCGGCGGGAACCCAGCGTATCGCCCAGGGTGACCTTTCGGTCCGGCTCATGGACGAATCCCGCGACGAGCTCGGTCTTCTGGTTCAGTCATTCAACAGCATGGCCGAGGATCTGGAGCAGAGCCGCACGCACCTGACCCGCGCCAATCTGCAGCTCGAAGAGCAGTATCAGGCGCTTATCGCCAAGAATCACTACGTACAAGCCATTTTGGAGAATATCACCGCAGGCGTCGTCTCCTTGGACAGGGCCGGACGGATCACGACCATGAACCGCGCGGCCGAGGGCATTCTTGGCCTTGAAGCCGGAGCGCTCATCGGTGAATCCGCCCTGGATCTCATGGGTCCGGCTCATCGCGGGCTGGTGCAGGAAGTCAGTCAGTTGCTGCGCGGCAGCCCTGGTTCCCAGTGGCAGCGCAGGCTCGATCTGGAGGTCGGCGGTGAAACCGTCAAGCTTCTGATCAACGCGGTGGCGCTGATGGACAACGAGGGCGGGGACAGCGGCATTGTCGCTGTTTTTGAGAACATTTCGGAGCTTGAAAAGATGCAGCGCCTCGACGCCTGGAAGGAAGTGGCCCGGCGCATCGCCCATGAGATCAAGAATCCGCTGACCCCCATCAAACTCTCGGCCGAGCGTCTGGAACGCAAGTTCGGGCCCGTGGTGGCGGACCCTGTCTTCACCCAGTGCACCGGGCTCATCGTCAAGCAGGTCGAGCATCTGCAGGAAATGGTGCGGGAGTTTTCAAGCTTTGCCAAACTGCCCGAGGTGATGCTTTCCGCCGGTCGCGTCGAGCCCCTGCTGCAGGAGGCCATCTCGGTTTTTTCGAACAGTCACGCGTCCATTCGCTGGGTCCTTAGGGCCGAGGATGTACCTGCTGTCATGCTCGACCGCGAAGCCATGGGCCGTGCCATCTACAACATCCTGCTGAACGCGGCCGAGGTATTGGCCGATCAGGAAGACGGACGGGTCGAGACCGTTCTCTATGCGCGCAAGCGCAAGGGCCGGATCTACATAGAGATCAGCGACAACGGTCCCGGCATCAAGCCCGAGGAGCAGTCGCGCATGTTCGAGCCCTACTACTCGACCAAGCGCAGCGGCACCGGCCTTGGTCTGGCCATCGTCAAATCCATCATCAGCGATCATCATGGGCATATCCGGGTCAAACCCAACGAACCGGCCGGAACCACCTTTGTCATTGAACTTCCAGCCGCACGCGGCGAGGCATGATGCATACCAACGCTTCCATTCTCATTATCGACGATGAACAGGACATCCGCCTGTCCCTACGCGGAATTTTCGAGGACGAAGACTGGCAGGTGGCCGAGGCCGGCAACGGAACCGAGGGGCTTGGGCTGGCGCTGGACGGGGATTTCGATCTCATCTTTCTCGATATCTGGATGCCCGGCATGGACGGCATGGCGGTTTTGTGCGCGCTGCGGGACAAGGGCGTGGACACCCCGGTGATCATGATCTCCGGCCACGGAAACATCGAGACGGCGGTCACGGCCCTCAAGAACGGAGCCTTCGACTTCATCGAGAAGCCCCTGTCCCTGGACAACGTCCTGGTCACGGCGGGCAAGGCCCTGGAGCTGTCCCTGCTCAAGCGTGAAAACAGGGAGCTGCGTTCCCGCATCCAGCCCGACGAGTCTCCGACCATCACCGGGTCCTCGCCGGGCATCGTCCGGTTGCGCGAGCTTGTCGCCCAGGTCGGCCCCACCGAGGCCTGGGTGCTCATCACCGGTGAAAACGGAACCGGCAAGGAGATCGCGGCCCGGGCCATCCATCGCGCCAGCAAACGGGCCGCCAAGGAGATGATCTGCGTCAACTGTGCGGCCATCCCCGAGGAACTGATCGAATCCGAGCTGTTCGGTCACGAGAAGGGCGCTTTCACCGGCGCGGACAAGGCCAAGAAGGGCAAGTTCGAGCTGGCCGACAAGAGCACTCTGTTTCTGGATGAAATAGCCGACATGAGCCTCAAGACCCAGGCCAAGATTCTGCGCATCCTGCAGGAGCAGAAATTCGAGCGGGTCGGGGGCACCAAGACCTTCAAGGTTGACGTGCGCGTCATCGCGGCCACCAACAAGGACCTCGTGCAGGAGATGGTCGAGGGGCGTTTCAGGCAGGATCTGTATTACCGGCTCAATGTCTTTCCCCTGTCCGTTCCGCCCCTGCGCGAGCGGGCCGAGGACATTCCGGAGATGATCGAGTTTTTCTCGCGGCGCATGATCGAGGAGCAAAGCTTGAAACCCGTGCGCTTCGACCGGGAGTCCCTGGATCTGCTCAAGCGTTATGCCTGGCCCGGCAATGTGCGCGAGCTCAAGAATTTCGTGGAGCGGCTCTTCATTCTGTATCAGGGCCAGGAAGTGAACGTCTCCATGCTTCCCCCGGAATACAGGGCCAGCGTCGCCCTTGACACCCTGGCCATGGTCCCGGACGGAATCACGGATTTCAAGGAAGCCCGGGCCCGGTTCGAGGAAGCCTTCCTGCGCCGCGAGCTGGCCCGCGCGGACGGTAACGTCGCGCGGATGTCGGAAAACATAGGGTTGGAGCGGACGTATCTGTACCGCAAGCTCAAGACCTACGGCCTCGGCGCTGAAGAGGGGCGCTAGCGCGGCAGGCGAATGTGCATCCCGGCTTCTAGACGCCCAGCTTGCCGCGTCTGTATCTGAAGGTGTCCCTTGAAACCCCAAGCAGTCTGGCGGCCTGGGATTCGTTTCCTTCCGCCAAGGCCAGCGCCTGCTCGTAATACCCGCGTTCCAGATCATGCAGCAGGGACGGCAGATTCACTCCTTCCCGCGTGAGCGCGGCCCGGTTTTCAGCGACCGGCGCGCACTCCTTCGCAAGCCCGAGATCCCCGGCATCCAGATCCGGCCCGCAGGCCATGAGCGTGGCCCGCTCCATGATGTTGCGTAGTTCGCGCACGTTGCCCGTCCATGAATGGCCGAGCAGGGCGTTGCGGGCGTTCTGGGTGAGGTCGTTGAATTTCTTGCCGAATTTTTCCCCGTATTGATGCAGGAAGAGCCGCGCCAGCGGCAGGATGTCCTCCTTGCGGCGGGCCAGCGAGGGCACGCGGATGCGGACCACCGCCAGCCGGTAGAAGAGGTCCTGCCGGAACGTTCCGGTGCGGACCATGTCTTCGAGGTCACGGTTGGTCGCGGCCACGACCCGGGTGCGCACCGTGCGCTTGGCCGTGGAGCCCAGGGCGTAGAATTCGCCCTCCTGCAAAAAGCGCAGCAGCTTGGCCTGGGCGCTGCCCGGCAGCTCTCCGATCTCGTCCAAAAAGAGCGTGCCTCCGGCCGCTTCCTCAACGAGGCCCGTCTTGCCCCTTTTTCCGGCGCCGCTGAAGGCTCCCGGCGCGTAGCCGAAAAGTTCGCTCTCGATCAGTTCCGCCGGGATGGCCGCGCAGTTGACCGTTACCAGCGGGCCGCGAAAATTCGGGCTGCGGTAATGGATGGCGCTGGCGATGAGCTCCTTGCCCGTGCCCGTGTCGCCTTCGACGAGCACCGGCGTGTCCGGGCTGACCGCGACCTTGGCCACGGTCTGGACCACGTCGGTCAGGGCCTCGCTCTCGGCCACGAAAAAGGGAATCTGTTCCCTGAGGGCCTTGTCCTGCAGGAGACGGATCTCCTTGCCGAGGCGGATGGAACTCCCCGCCCGGTCCAGACAGAGCTTGAGGGCGTCCATGCGCAGCGGCTTCAGAAGATAGTCGAAAGCGCCGCGCTTCATGGCCGAAATGACCGTGTCCAGATCCTCGAAGGCCGTGATCATGATCACGGCGGCATGGGGCGCCTGCCCTCGAATGTGATCCAGCACCTCAAGGCCGCTTATGTCCGGCAGCCCTATGTCCAGGAGCACGAGGTCCGGGGCCAGGGCGGGCAGCGCTTCCAGGGCTTCCTTGCCGCTGGCCAGGGCGCTGACCGTGTAGTGGCGGCCGAGGGCCATGGACAGGCTGTCTCGGATGGATTCTTCGTCGTCGATGATGAGCAGGGAATAGTTCATTGGTGCTCCGGGGCCGGGAGGGGGAATTCGAGTTTGAATTCCGCTCCGCCCGAGGGGCTTTCGCCCACGTGGATGGTGCCGCTGTGGTCGGCGACGATGCGTTGCACGATGGACAGGCCGATGCCCGTGCCGTCGTTCGCGGTGGTGTAGAAGGGGTCGAAAATCCGTTCCCGGTCGGCCGGGGCTATGCCTGGCCCGTTGTCCGCGACGCAAAGGCTGAGCCGGTCCTGGTCGGACAGGATGCGCAGCGAGATGTTCTTGGCGCCCTCGTTGTGACGCACTGCCCGGGCCGCGTTGTCCACGATGTTGATGACCGCCTGCTCAAGCTGCATGCGGTCCCCGAGGATGGCCGGCGCGGCGGTAAAATCCGTGTCCACGCTGATCCCGGCCTTGCGCAGGGTCGGGAGCATGAGGCTCAGGCCCTCCTGTACCGGAATAGACAGGTCGAGCAGTTCGAGGCGGGGCGTACCGGGTTTGGAGAAATCCAGCACCCTGCGGATGACTGACTCCATCTTGCCGGCGGCCTTGCGGATCTTGGCGATGGTCTCGCGCAGGACCGAGGCGGGCTCCGTGACCGGAAGGTCGTCGCAGATCTCGTCCATGGCGTAGAGATATCCGTGGATGCCGGTCAGGGGGTTGCGGATCTCGTGGGCGATGCCGGCGGCCATGCGGCCCAGGGAATTGATCTTGTCGAGGAGCATGATCTGCCGGGCCATGCGCCGGGCTCCGGTGACGTCGGCCATGAACACGGCCACGCGCGTGACCTGTCCGAGATCGTCCAGGACGGGGTAGAAGCGCAGGTCCAGATCGCGCTCTTCCCCGTACTCGTTGATGGAGCGGACTTCTCCGGTGGCGAAGACCTTGTCCACGACTTGACGGAACCGTCCGGCGTGCGTTTCGGGCAGCAGGGCGTACAGGGACAAGCCGTAGAGGGACTCCCGGTTTCTGCCCAGGCGCGATGCCCCGGTTTCGTTGATGTCGAGGATGATTCCGGCCTGATCCATGAGCAGCAGGGTTTCTGTCGGGGCGTTGATGAGCGCCCGGGCCTTGGCCTCGCGGTCGCGGATATGGGCCTCGGCCAGGCGGCGCTGTTCGATCTCGAAGCGAAGATCGGTGGTGCGGCGATCCACCTCGATCTCCAGGCTGGCGCGCGCCTTGCGCAGATCGCCTTCGGCCCGGATGCGCTCGTGGACTTCGCGTTCGAGCTCGTCATTGGCCGTGCGCAGATGCTCGGTACGGGCGCGGACCGCCTCTTCGAGCTGCTCCTTGTGACGGCGCAGCACGGCCTGGGCCTCCTGACGGCGGCGGATGGAGCTCAGGAGCATGGCCAGGGCGGCCAGCAGCACGGCCACGCCCACGGTGGCGGTCCAGATGTAGCGCTTGTCGATCTGGTAGAAACGGGCGGGCTGGTTGAGCACGAGGCTGCCCGCAGGCAGGGCCTTCTCGCTGATTCCAAGGCGCTGCAACTGGATGTAGTCGAAGATGAAGCGCGAAGGGGTCTTCGTGTGCACGGGGATGTCGTCAGGGTCGGTTCCGCCGAGGACCTCCATGGCCAGCCGGGCCGCGCGCTCGCCCTCGGTGCGCCCCTGCACCATCTTTCCGCCCACGCAGCCCGTGCCCATCTCGAAATCCCAGAATCCGTAAATGGGCACTTTGGTGTGGGTGGAGAGGAAGAGATTCTTGCCGCGATAATCGACCAGCACCCCCTCCTCGTTGCGCATGACTCCGTGGATGAGGATGACCTGGCCGGGGCCCAGTTCCTTGAGCCGTTCGCGCAGTTCCAGCGCGTCGAGGTTGTTCCAGTAGGTGAAGCGGATGCCGGGAAATTGCCGTTCCAGGGCGTGCAGGGAGCGGTCCGTGAGCAGGTCGGTGATGGACTGGTCCGCGCCGATGACCACGAACTCCCGTGTGCCGGGGTGCAGGGAGAGGGCCGAGAGCATGGTTTCGGCAAAGGCCGGATTCTCGGCCAGGCCTGTGATGTCCTTCTGGCCGCGCAATTGCCCGGGCGTGAAATCGTTGACGCCGCAAAACACGACGGGCGCGCCGCGAAAGATGCTGTCCCGGTATTCGAGCACGAACTCCAGGGCGTCATTGTCGGTGGTGATGATCAGGTTGAAGGTGCTTTCGGCGAGCTTGTGCCGCAGGAGCGCGGCCTGCAGGGAGAGATAGGACGTGTCGGTGTTGCGCTTGGTGTCCAGATATTCAACCCAGAGCAGGGCTCCGGACAGCTCGGCGTGAAACGTTTCGCTGATGCCCATGTTGAGGGTGTCGGTCCAGGACAGGCCCGGATGATATGAGTGCAGGACGAGTACGCTTGGCGGTGCGGCCAGGAGCGGCAGGGGCGGCAGGAGCAGCAGGAGGAAAAGAATGATGCGCGTCATGGGCACGGTGTAAGCGCAATCCTTGCGACCTTCAAGTCTGAGAGCCGCTGTCCTTGACAGGCTGGGAGGATGGGAATAACCATCCTTGTTTCCTTGCTCCCCCGAATGGAATGGGGTGGGCTTTTACCCGTAAGGAGGATTTATAATGATGACCAGGTACGAGGAATTGATCCTGCTCAGCCCTGAGCTGGGTGTGGAAGAATGTCGCGAAATCGTGAACAACTTCAGCGCCATTGTCGAGCGCGAGGGCGGCACCGTCCTCAAGATTGACGACTGGGGCGTCAAGGATACGGCATATCCGGTGCGCAAGTTCAACCGTGGCCGGTACGTCCGCATGGAACTGAACATGCCCGGCAAGGCTGTCGCGGAATTGGAACGTAATGTCCGCATCACCGATGGCGTGTTCAAGTTCATCACCGTCAGACTCGCCGAGACTCCTGTTGCGGCAACCGAGGAGGCATAGCATGTCCTTTAAGAAGAAATTCGCACCCCGGAGAAAGTACTGCCGTTTCTGCGAGAATCCCGAGATTCTGCTTGATTACAAGCATCCCGAAGTCCTGAACGATTTCGTGACCGATCGCGGCAAGATCATTGCCAGCCGCATCACCGGCACCTGCGCCAAGCACCAGCGGGCTCTCACCCGCGAAGTGAAGCGCGCTCGCCAGATGGCTCTGATGTTCTACACGGCTACCCACAGCACCGACGTGCTCAAAAAATCTAGAGTCTAGGAGATTTGATCATGAAGGTCATTTTGAGAGCAGACGTGGATAATCTGGGCCGACTTGGCGACATCGTCGCGGTCCGTCCCGGTTATGGCAGAAATTATCTGTTGCCTCAGGGTCTTGCCTCCATGGCAACTCCCGGCAACCTGAAGGTCTTTGAACAGGAACGCCGCAAGCTGCAGGCCATGAACGACGCCGTCAAGGCCGAGGCTGCCGCTTTGGCCGCCAGGATCGAGGCCGCCAAGGTCGTGATCGAAGTGCGCGTTGGCGACGGCGACAAGCTTTACGGCTCCGTCACCACTCCCCAGATCGCCACGATCCTGGAAGAGCAGGGCGTGGAAGTGGATCGCCGCAAGATCCAGCTCGAAGACGGCATCCGCTCCCTAGGCGAATACGTCATCGACGTGAAGCTGCATCCTGAAGTTGTGGCCAAGCTGACCGTGAACGTGGTCAAGTTTGGTCGTCCTGAGCAGGTGAACGAACCCGAACCGCAGGCCGATGCAACCGAAGAAGCCACCGCGGAATAAGTTCGGGCAGCGCCTCGAAACTCGAATCCAACCAGAGGAGGCCTTGCAAAAGGCCTCTTCTGATTTGTTGCGCCGAGTCCCCCCGCATAACACCGAAGCCGAACAGGCGGTGCTGGGCGGGGTTTTTCTGCGTAACGACATTTTTCATACCCTGGTCGACACGATAAACGACGAGGATTTCTATTCTCCGGTGCACCGCACCATCTATCAGGCCTTCCAGGAACTCTACCGTCGCCGCGAACCCGTCGATCTGGTCACGGTAGCCGAATATCTGCAGACCAAGGGTCAGCTCGACGAGGTCGGCGGCACGGTCTATCTCGCCTCCCTGGCCGAGTCCGTGGCCTCGGCGTCCAATTCCGTCTTTCACGCCCAGATCGTGCGTGACAAGTCCGTGCGCCGCAGGCTCATCCAGACTTCCTCCGAGATCCTGACCAGCTGCTTCGAAGCTGGTGAGCAGACCGAATCCCTGCTGGATCAGGCCGAGCAGCAGATTTTCTCCATCGCCGAATCCAAGGGCAAGCCCGTCTTCATGAGCAGCAAGGACCTGGTCCAGCGGGTCTTCGAGCAGCTTGAGATGCGGGCCGGGCAGGGCGAGCTGGTCACGGGCGTGCCCACGGGCTACACCGATTTCGATCAGATGACCGCCGGACTGCAGAAGTCCGACCTGATCATTCTCGCGGCCCGTCCGTCCATGGGCAAGACCGCCCTGGCATTGAACATGGGCATGCGCGCGGCCATTCAGCACGATGTTCCCGTGGCGGTCTTTTCGCTTGAAATGTCCATGGACCAGCTCATGATGCGCCTTTTGGGCTGTCACGGACGGGTGGACCTGAGCCGTCTGCGCAGCGGCTACCTGAACGACGAGGACTGGAGCAGGCTCTATCAGGCCGCCGAGGATCTTTCCCGGGCGCCCATTTACATCGACGACACTCCGGCCCTCTCGACCATGGAAATACGGGCCCGCAGCAGGCGCCTCAAGGCCGAGAAGGGCGTCGGGCTCATCATCGTCGACTATCTGCAGCTCATGCGCTCCTCCCACAAGAGCGACTCCCGCGAGCAGGAAATTTCGGACATTTCGCGTAACCTCAAGGCCCTGGCCAAGGAGCTTGAGGTGCCGGTCATCGCCCTGTCGCAGCTCAACCGCAAGGTCGAGGAGCGTTCCGACAAACGGCCCATGATCTCGGATTTGCGCGAATCCGGAGCCATCGAGCAGGATGCCGACGTCATCGTCTTCATCTACCGCGACGCGGCCTACAACAAGGCCGAGGACAATCCGAACAAGAATATCGCCGAGATCATCATCGGCAAACAGCGTAACGGCCCTGTCGGGGCCATCCGTCTGGGCTATTTCGGTCAGTACACGGTTTTCGAGAATCTTACGGAAGTGGGGTTGCCGTCCGAGAACGGCGGCGTGTACTGATCAATCCCGCGTACCTTCAACTCAAGAGCGGACAAACCCATGAAAGCCTATTGCCCGGAAGAATTTTTTTCGCGCAGCGAATTGGACAAGGTTCAGAAAACGCGTCTTGCAACCACTCTCGAACGTGCCGCCAAATCCGAATTTTATGGCCACCGTTTCGCCGAAATGGGAATACGCCCCGAGGCGATCACTTGCGCCGCCGACATCACGCGGCTGCCCTTCACCACCAAGGATGACCTGCGCAGCGCCTATCCCGCGCGCATGCTGACCCGGCCCGTGACCGATATGGTCCGCCTGCACGCTTCCTCGGGCACCACGGGTTCGGCCACGGTCATCTACTACACCAGAAACGACATCGATTCCTGGGCCGATCTCATGGCCCGGTGCATGCACATGGTCGGAATCAGGGCCGAGGACACTTTTCAGAACATGTCCGGCTACGGCCTCTTCACCGGCGGCCTTGGCATCCATTACGGCGCGGAGCGTCTGGGCTGCCTGACCATCCCGGCCGGGGCGGGCAATTCCAAGCGCCAGCTCAAGCTTCTGGAGGATTTTCAGGTTTCCGTCGTTCATATCATCCCGTCCTATGCCCTGCACCTGGGCACGGTCAAAGACGAGCTTGGCTACACTCCCGATCGCCTGAACCTGCGCGTGGCCCTCATCGGCGCGGAGCCGCACACTGCGGCCATCCGTGAGCGCATCGAGGAAGTCTACGGGATCAAGGCCTACAATTCCTACGGGCTGTCCGAGATGAACGGGCCGGGCGTGGCTTTCGAGTGCCTTGAGCAGAACGGCATGCACATATGGGAAGACGCCTACCTGGCCGAAATCGTCGATCCGGAAACGGGCGAGCAGTTGCCGGACGGCGAAGTCGGCGAGCTGGTCATCACCACCCTTTGTCGCGAGGGCATGCCGCTCATCCGCTATCGCACCAAGGACCTGACCCGCTTCATTCCCGGCGACTGCGCCTGCGGTCGCAAGCATCGCCGCCTGGACCGCATCATGGGCCGCGCCGACGACATGATCATCCTGAAGGGGGTCAACATCTACCCCATGCAGGTTGAGCAGGTGCTGATGAGCATTCCGGAGGTCGGACAGAATTATCTGATCGTGCTGGAGCGGGACGGCTATCTGGACCAGATGCGCGTCAAGGTGGAGGTCAAGGAAGAGTATTTCGTGGAAGACATGCGCGAACTGAAGAGCCTGCAAAGTCGCATCAGTTCCAGGCTGCGCGACGAGATCCTCATTACCGCGCGCATCGATCTGGTGGAGCAGAATTCCTTGCCCAAGTCGGAAGGCAAGGCGCAGCGGGTGCTGGACCTGCGCGAATAAAGAGCTGTCTCCAACTGATTTCAGATCAGACGTTCGGGACGACCCTGGCCGCAAAAGGCCGGAGTCGTCCTTTTTTCATTCGTATTGCGTGACCGCGCAGGACAGCCCTTTTTTCTCGGCGCGGGTGCAATGCGCCAGGGCATCGTCGCGGGACCGTTCGAGGGCGAACTGGATCTCGATGCCGCTGACCAGTTCGCGTTCGAAAATGTTCAGCTGCTCTGGCAGTCCAAGGCTCATGCTTGCGCGGTCGATCTGCTGCTGATCCGTGAGCGGACCCACCGTGGCCACAAAGGGCCTGAAGACCACCGGCGTATCGGACAGGCTGTTTTGGGACGCGAATTTTCCGGCCTGCTCGAAACTTTCGAAGCGGCCCACGAACAGAGTGAATGGGGCTTCGCCGCTCTGGTCCTGGTTCCAGAACAGGGGTTGTTTCTGGTCCATGAAGCGCGGCAGGTGCAGCAAGAGGGATTCCATGGTTGGATAGGCGCCGAGTTGGAGCGAATAGGGGCCGTCGGTGGTACGCTTGCGGAAGACGGTTTTGGCCACGCTCTGCCAGTGCACGGGGCCGGATGCGGTGTGGATGTCTTGCTGGCGGACTGGAGCGCTTGGCGCGGGTTCGACATTCGTTTCCCGTGGCGTTCCGGTGAAGTCATGAAAAAGATCTCCCAGGCGCGCCTCCGGCATGAGCCAGGAAAAAAAGAATAGAAATGTTCCGATGATTGCCGCCATGCTCAGGGCCAGGACCACGCCTGCCATCCAGGAGTTGCCGGAGGCCATGTTCTGGGTAGGCATGGCTTCGTCCGGCACCTGTGCCTGAGCTTCGGGGCAGTTGCTTTTAAAGTTCAGCGCTTCTTCCGCGTCGCATGATTGATCCGAATGCAAGGCCTTCAAGGCGAGCGTCATGGTCAGCATGCGCAGGATGCCGATCACTCCGGCCGCGCGTTTGGCCACCGCTTCGGGATTGCCGATGAGGTCTGTCGCCAGTCCGGCTCCGTCGAGGAGAAAGCGGATGTAGGCCAGGGACTGTTCGCGGGTCAGCTTGGGAAGAGTCCAGATGGCTCCAAGCATGTTGTAGATGGGCCTGTTTTCGGGCCGGGCCAGCCGGTGCACGATCTCGCCGTTTCCGACCAGGACAACCTGAAGCACTGTTGTAAGGTGCTTTGTCAGGCTGAAAAGACCTCCAAGAAAGGCGAAATCCGCATCCGTGAGCAGATGGGCATTGTCGACAAACAGAATGACGTGCTTCTTCTCGCGAAGCAGTTGGGTCAAAGCCGCTTTATTTTCTTTCTCAGGAGACAAATTTTCATTTATAGTTTGAGAAAGTGTCAGTCCTGATGATGCGGTGATGCTTAATGTATGGGCGCTTTGGGCAGACTTGAGACGGTTCAGAAAAAAAGTCTTGCCTGATTTTGGAAATCCGATCACACAGCTCAGCAGACGATGGTTTTGTATGTCACTCAAGACAGATTGAAAAATGTCTTCAAGCTGCGGAGTACTGAAGTGCTGTGCAGTTTCGGACATGTTTTCAAAAGGTGAGTCGTGCATGGAATGTCTGCTTTTCGAAAAGTTATCGGGGTAGCGCCTGATACTCATGATTATTTATGAGCCTTCGCTTAATACGTAGGTGCAGCCTTAATTCTATGCAAGCTTTTTTTTAAAATATACTGCTATTATGCATGGTTTGGTGGATCACGATGGCATTTTTTCCAGCTCTTCCCTTTATCTCTCTGTTTGTCGGCATGCTGCTTTGGGGCAGCTCCTTTGTGGCATTCAAGTACGCCGTGATGTTTTTCGACCCCATTGTCGTCGTCTTCATGCGCATGGCCCTTTCGGGTTTTCTGTTTCTGCTCGTGCTGCCGCGCTGGCGTCCCCGTAATCTGCGCAGGGAGGATCTGGGGTTCATGGTTTTCATGGCCCTGTGCGAACCGTGTTTCTATTTCGTGTTCGAGGGCCAGGCTCTGACCCTGACCTCGGCTTCCCAGGCAGGCATGGTCGCGGCCACGCTGCCGATTCTGGTGGCGGTCTGCGCGGGCTTTTTTCTTGGCGAGCAACTGACCTCGCGCTCATGGACCGGACTTGTCCTGGCCCTGGCCGGGGTGGTCTGGGTCAGCATCTCGGGTGTTGCAACGGAAACGGCTCCACGTCCGCTATTGGGCAATTTTCTTGAGCTGCTCGCCATGTTTTGCGCGGCGGGGTACACCGTGAGCATGAAAAAGCTCTGCGCCCGCTATTCCCCATGGTTCCTGACCGCCGTGCAGTCCATGGTGGGCACGGTTTTCTTTTTTCCGCTGCTTTTTCTGCCATCGACAGCGTTGCCGGTGGCTTTTCCCGTCGGCCCAAGTCTGGCCGTGCTCTACCTGTGCGTGTTCATAAGCATAGGCGCGTACGGTTTCTACAATTACGGGATCAGCAAGCTTCCGGCCTGGCAGGCCACGGCTTTTGTCAACCTCATCCCGGTCTTTTCCATGCTCCTGGGCTGGCTTTGCCTCGATGAGCGGCTCAATTTTTCGCAACTTGCGGGAGTGGGAGTGGTTTTTGCCGGCGTGCTGCTGTGTCAGCAGTGGCCGGAGACTGAAAACAGAAACACCCTCGTCCGCGATCTGTCGGAAGAGGGTGCTCTGGTTGAATCCGTGACGGTCTCCCTCGACGGGACGTCTCTTGAAAGTGTCCTTGTCCCGGTGCGCGGCAAGGACTGATTGAACGGGCGCCCGGTTCAAGGGGTGCGTCGTGAACCGGCGGTTGAGTCTAGAGCCGGGTCAGTCCTGCAGGAGCCGCCACGGCGGGAGTAAACGCTTCTTCGGTGGTCTTGCCGTCCCGGCCCACGATGGCCCGCACGCAAGGGATGTTTTTGCCGCTTCCGGCCAGAGCCTGGGCGACGATGCGCGAAAGTCCGGAGCAGCAGGGCACTTCCATCTCCAGGATGGTCACGGACTTGATCCTGTTCTGGGCAAAGACCTGCGTCAATCTCTCCACGTATTCCCCGGCGTTGTCGAATTTCGGGCAACCGAGCATGATGGTCCTGCCCGCCAGGAACCGAGCGTGGAAGTCCGGGGCCGCCACAGGGCAGCAGTCGCCCGCGATCAAAAGATCCGCGTCCTGCAGGAAGGGCGCGTGAGGCGGAATCAGTCGAATCTGAACCGGCCAGTGGGCCAGGGCGGAACCGACCTGCCCGGCGGGCACGTTGGCCTGCTCGCAGGGGCTCATTTGCATCATGCCGGCCGAAGGGCATCCCCCGTGACCGGGAGCGCGGGTCGAGACCTGGGCCGAGGGGCATCCCGAGTGATGGCCCGATCCGCCCATCTTGCGCACATGTTCCATGGCGGCGTCCTCGTCGAATTCTTCGGCTTCGCGTTCGATGATATGCAGCGCGTCCTCGGGGCAGTGCCCGATGCAGGCCCCAAGCCCATCACAAAACATATCCCTTACAATCTTGGCCTTGCCGTCGATGATGGCCAAAGCGCCCTCGGCGCATCCAGTCACGCACTGACCGCAGCCCGTGCATTTTTCTTCGTCTATTTCGATGATTTTTCTTTTCATGTGTTCCTCCGCTGTTTGTTGCGTGAGTCCTGTCTATGGGCTTTGAGATATGGTCGCTTTGAGCCATGTCAAAAATGAAGAGATTTGGGGGGGGGAGGATCAGTGGCTCGTGCTATTGATCTTTAAACGATGCGCGCATGGTTTGGGACATCAATTTTCCCCATTTGCCGCAGTATATGCCTGATCGGTCCGGTTTGGTTTGTCAGGGTAACGTAGCCGCAGGAGTCCATGTTCAACCATGGGATTCAAAAAACGCTGGCGCAAACCTTCGGAATTGCGGGCTACAAGCGTGGCGATTTCATTGCGTGAGAGCCATCTTCCCCGGCAGAGATCCAATACGATTTTTTCCATATCCTTCGGGGAGATACGTTGACGCTCTCTGGCCGGAGCAGCCAAGGTCAGAAGTTCTTCGTTATGCAGGGAGTTCTGGACCTTGGATAAGGAATGGTCGCCTTTATATAGGGAGTCAACGTCGTTATGTAGGGAGTTAACGTCGCTATGTAGGGAGTCAACGTCGTTATGTAGGGAGTGACTTTTCTTCGCGGAAAGACCGGTTGAAACTGGAAGGCGATAACGGCTCCAGCGACCGTGACCTTCTTGAAGTAATGCCGCTCTTGCAACCAGGGATTGTAGCAGCCTCGTCATATCGGCGGGATGTCCATCTGTGATCTGTCGCATGCGGGCATTGTCCACGCTCCCCTCTAGATCCGCTGTTACAAGAGCTTGTACTTCAAGTTTGTCGAATTTTAGAAACCTTGCTCCGAACAGCGCGTTCAGACGCTCCAACGACACTTCCGGGATCATGCTGACCATCGGCAGCATCCACAAAACACGATCAGGCTGAACCTGTTCACTGACTTTGGGGGAGCGCCAATGCTGGGATTCCCAACCACGGCGGATCTTGTCGACACCTGAACCCGCCTTTTCCGCGCCGCCGATCATCATGAACATAAGCTGCAAGGATTTATTCCTGCATTCGCTGACATTTCCTCGTAGCAATTGATCGATGGAAATGAGTAGGGTGCCGGGATTGGAAAACTCGAATCTGTCGCGGTACCGTTCAACGATGATGCCTCCCTGACCTTGGTGGTCGGCATGAATCAGGGCGTTGGCCAGAGCTTCGCGAATGGCCTCATGGACAACTGTCTCTCCTTTTCGAAAAAGATCTGTATCGAGTTGAAATTGAAGTTTGAGGTCGACTGACAGTCGTTGGATGACACGCAAATAGAATTGAAAAAGGTTACCTGCCCACGTACCGTCTAAAGTCAGCCTGTCAGTCCAGCGCACTTGGGGATCGTCTGAAAGCTTTTCCCGAAAATCCACATGGTATTAAGGAAGAACTTCGCGGATTGTCTCCTCCCGGCCGAACATCAACAAACCGGCCACTGTGAGTCCTTCGCTTCCGTCATGACGATTGCGACGCCAACCTCCGAGCTTCAGCAGCAGTCCCTGGTCATCTTCGCCAAGCCAAGGATGAGTCGGTTTATGCGACGCGAACCGTTGCCGGTATTGCTGCACACTTGTTTGATCAAGGTCTGCCAGAGAAAAATGTTTCAGTATCCTGCTGTCGGCTGGATCTTCGGCCCGGTCCGACAACATGCGGCTGACTTCCTGTTCCGAACAGTGATAATCGCCTTCACAATTGCGACGATAGGTACCTGTAAGGGGGTTTCTTTCTAGGAAAACAGGCCTCTGATACCGGTTGGCTTGCGGCACTTTGATGACGAGAATGGTTCCGGAAGGATGGACAACCTCTTGGACATCCTGGCTGGCCAGCAGGTTAATGCTCACTTTTCCGCGATTGTTGATGGTGTCCCAGAACGATTTTTTGATGTTCTTCAGGTTGCTGACGCCACTGATGTGGCCGTCGTCTTCCACGCCCAACAAGATCACGCCGCCGTGGGTGTTTGCCATGGCGCTGTATGTTTCCCAGAGGCTTTTTGGCACACCTCCACGCGCGGACTTGAATTCCAAGTCATCCTTTTCGAGCCAGTCCAGTTTTTCAAGAATATTGATTGGATTGATGGCTTCCGTAGCGTTCATGCGGTCTCCTCAGTTATGGCTTGGAATCAGTGAACATCGATTTTGCCATGTACGACAGTGGACAAAAATATCAGATCGCTCAACTCAAATCACCGACTATGCACCGCAGCCGCGAAGCACTCCAAATTTCTCAAAGATAAAAGACTTGGAGAAATAGTAGATTATATCATTTGAGTTTCTTATTTTGTTTGTAACCTTCCCGTAAAACAGGGCCATTGAAAAATAGAGATTTCTGGTAAAGATTGCCTCACGGAGGGCAAGATGAAGAAATCTCGATTTTCG